>JAYUTS010000076.1:0-25366 GCA_043754995.1 Chitinophagaceae bacterium | reverse complement strand
CCACCACGTTTGGTCATAAACTCCATTGCACGGATGATATAAGAACCCTGGCACCCATCCAATCCTATTTGATTGTACATAAAAGATGGAGAAAACGCTACAGTATTTGGTTCCTTATTTGTTCTTGATGCTTCCAAAATAGTATGTGCTGCAAATGCACTGCTCCATGCAACACAGCTTCCCTGTGATCCCTGGTTTCGAGGTGTTGGACAAAAACGTTGCAGGTTTGCTGATTCAGGTAATGGATTTTTTGCATCATCATCAGCTAACGATTCATAGATCTCTGCTTTTTCAAATTGCTTTGGATCAAGTACACCACCTGTTGCAAGACCTGCTATATCAGCAATGCCGGACAGGTTACAACCGCTTCTTGTCATAACAAAATAACCGATGGCAGCAACCACCAGCAACAGAATTATTTTTTTTCCGCCACCGCCTCCACGAAATAAACTGAGTACTAAAGGCAGCAGACTTAAAAGGCCGCCACCTCCACCCCCGCCGCCGGGAAAATTGCCACCACCTCCTCTGCCATCATTGTTTCTTTGTTCCTGTTGGTCCTGCGGGTCATCTGTCATACGTATGGGCATAGCTAAGTGTTTTTAATGTTGACTAAATGTAATATAATTTTCGAAGAACGGAATGTATCTGCAGTGAATGCATCTTATCTTTCAAAAAAAACAAAATGAAATGAAAAAACCTTTGATTGTTTTATTAGTCCTTTGTTTTTACTGTTCCTTTATACATGCTCAAACAAAAAAAGATAGCATTATTGCAGATGTTAAAGATGTAGAAACTGTTGATGCCATTATTGCAGCATTGTACAATGTCATCAGCGGGCCGGCAGGTGAAGTAAGAAACTGGAACCGGATGCGGAGTTTGTTTTTACCAGAAGGGAAATTAATAGCAACTGCTGTTCGCCCAACAGGTGAAGTAGTAAAACGTGTATTAACTGTTGAAGACTATATTACTCAAAGTGGACCTGTGTTAGAGAAGAATGGTTTTTTTGAAAAAGAGATCCATCGCAAACAGGAACTGTATGGACATATTGCACATTGTTTCAGCACATACGAAGCAAGAAGAACAGCAGCAGATATTGAACCGTTTATGCGTGGCATCAACAGCATTCAATTATATCATGATGGAAAACGGTGGTGGATACTTTCTGTATTCTGGCAAACGGAGAATAAAGATTTACTGATACCAAAGGAATATCTGAAACAATAAGATCAAGGTTCTATTGTACTTCCCAACCATGCCATCATGGCTATTCCTGTTTCAAGCGCATTTTCATCTATATTAAAAGTTGCTGTGTGTACACCACTGGTGATTCCTTTTTCTTTATTCATTACACCCAAACGATAAAAACAACCGGGAATCTGTTGTGTATAATATCCGAAATCCTCAGCACCCATCCGCAGTTCTGTTTCTTCCACATGTTCAGCTCCTATTAATTCAGCAGCTTTTACTTTTGCTTTTTCATTCAGCACTTCATGATTATAAACAGCAGGATAACCAATATCAATATGCAGATCTAATGTGCCACCCATGCTTTCAACCAGCAATGTTGCTGTGCGTTTAATCAGTTCATGAGCTTCAAAACGCCAGGTTTCATCCATTGCACGGAAGGTGCCCAACAACTTTACTTCATTCGGAATCACATTCGTTGTGGTTCCTCCATTGATTGCAGTAATCGAAAGCACAGAAGGGTTGTGCGGATTCCTGTTGCGACTGATGATCTGTTGTAAACTGATGATGAGATGTGATGCAATTAATATGGGATCAACTGCCTGGTGTGGTGCCGCTGCATGTCCGCCTTTGCCTTTCACTGTCATATATAATTCATCGGCACTGGCCATTACCTTACCTGCACGAAAACTGAGTTGGCCTATCTGTAAACCCGGATGAACATGTAAACCAAATATGGCCTGCGGTTTTGGATTTTCCAAAACTCCTTCTTTGATCATGATACTTGCACCACCTGGATTCCGTTCTTCTCCGGGTTGAAAAATTAATTTCACCGTTCCTTCCCATTCCGTTTTTAATTCATTTAAAATTTTTGCAGCCCCCAACAAACAGGTTGTATGCGCATCATGCCCGCATGCATGCATAACACCAATTGTTTTTGATTTATAGTCAATATTATTTTCTTCGAGGATAGGTAATGCGTCCATGTCTGCACGGAGTGCAATAATTTTTGATGAGGGATTCTTTCCCTTGATTAAACCCACCACACCTGTTTCTGCCATGATCGTAAATGAAATACCAAACTCCTGCAATTTGCCTTGCACAAACTTTGAAGTTTCAAATTCTTTATAACTGAGTTCAGGGTTTGCATGCAAATGCCGGCGCACTGCAATAAACTCATCTTTATATTTTTTGGCGAGAGATTGTATATTTTCTTTGAGCATAAGAGGCTCAAAAGTACAACTTAACATTGGTCTGACGTCCCCGTCTGACCTCCGCATTTTTTAATAGATTATGATACCGTCAGACGAAGACGTCAGATGGTTGATACTTACTTTGTATCTTCTTTTTCTTTTTCCTGTTTCACTTCAATATCACTCGGTATTACAAACACACCAGTTGGAAACATGCGGGCTAATTCTTTTTTCAAATCATCCGCTTCGCTCTTCTCTATAAAATTACCTATACGGATCTTGAAATAAGGAGCCTGGTACATGAGGTAGGTCTTATGTTCAGGATAAATTGTCAGGAGTCTTGATTTTGTATTCAATGCCTGGTTACGATCGGTTGTATTCAATACTTGTATCCTGTAACCTTTGTTTGGTTTTTTTGAATCGGCTGATTTTTTATTGATCTCAGCTTTCTTTTTAGTGAGTAAATCAAAGCGGCTGTCTTTTACAACATGTACTGTATTGCTAATGGTATCCTTTACCATTTGAGCTTTGGCAAAAGCGGCAATGCAAATCAGCAAACAAAACAAACCGGATTTTTTCATAATCAACTATTCAAACTTTCTTTTACAATGGCTACACTTGCACTGCATCCCAGCCTGTCAGCTCCAGCCTCTATCAATTGTTTGGCAAATGTATAATTCCTGATGCCGCCCGATGCTTTAATTTTTACCTTAGACGGTAAATGCTTCCTCATTAGTTGCAAGGCTTCTAAAGTTGCACCCCTCTCTGCATACCCTGTTGATGTTTTTACAAAATCTGCGCCAAGTTCCGCATAGATTTCACAGCAACGGATAATTTCTTCATCTGTTAAAATGCCGCTTTCAATGATGACCTTGATTTGCTTGTCTTTTTTATGTGCTATGGGGATAATGGTCTCGCCTTCATGCTTTACGAAATTCCAGTCGGCATTTTTTATGGCGGAGATATTTGCTACCATATCAATTTCATCCACTCCATCCACAATGGCCAATAAGGTTTCTGTTATTTTCGCTTCAATGGCGGAATACCCGAATGGAAAACCAATGACGGTTGCCGTTTTCACCTTCGTGCCGCCAGTTAATCCTTTTGCAAATTTTGTAAATGGCGGGGGCACACAAACGGCTGCAAACTCATACAGGGTTGCTTCGGTACACAACTGTTCAATATCACTGACCAATGTTGTTGGTTTCAGAATAGTATGATCAATATAGGAGGCAATATTCATGGGGCAAAAATAGAATTTATACATTTCGGATAATGGAAGATTGCATTTAATTCCGCAGGAATTTCCTGACTATAGAGAATATCTGAAATTATACAGACTCCAGCGGAGTCTCCTTTTACATTTCAGGAAGCTCCGATGGAGCTTCTATTCCATGACTTGTTTACTATAGACAGGTTGCTCCTTCGGAGCTGGTCAAACTATTTATTTCAACAATGAAAAACCTCCCGAAGGAGGTTTGTATGTTAAGCATCTTTTCCATGACATTGTTTGTATTTTTTTCCGCTTCCGCATGGACACGGATCATTGCGGCCAATCTTTGGACCAACTGTAATCGGCTCCTGTTTTACGTTTGCAGAAGGATCATAATAATCAGGGGCTTCAAGTAATTCGCCACTTCCTGCTGCAACCATATCTTCTTTGCGCTGACGAAGTTTACTCATGTCTGTTTTCTGTTGACGGCCTTCCCTGATTTGTCCATTGTTTGCTTCTTCAACAGGTAATCCTGCATGCGCAAGGAAAGTAACAATATTGCGATTGATCTCTCCGTTCAACTGTTCAAACATTGTGTAAGCTTCAACTTTATAAATCACCAATGGATCCTTCTGTTCATAGGTTGCGTTTTGTACCGATGTTCGTAAATCATCCATTGCACGTAAATGTTCTTTCCAAGCTTCATCAATAAATGCAAGTGTAGAAGTGCGTTCCAACGCATTCAACAATTCCTGTCCCTTAGTTTCAATTGTTTTTTGCATGGGTGTTAACACCTGCAATCCACGTTTACCATCACTGAAAGGCACAAATACATTTTCGATATGTGAACCCTGTGTTGATTTAATATTCTGGAACACGGGTAGTGCATCTTTTTTCAACACATCACATTTACGCAGGTAAGCAGTTTTTGCTTCTGTATATAGGGCTTGAGCAAGTGTATTGTTATCTGTCCTGTCTAATTGTTCTGCTGTAATTTTTGTATCAATTCCAAAGTTGATGATACAGGCCAACTTGAAACCTTCATGATCATTTTGTTCTTTGAAAGATGCAATCAAACCATCTGCAACTGTATAAAAAGCATTATCAGTATCCAATGTTAACCGTTCGCCACTCAATGCATGGTTACGGCGTGTATATACTGCCCCACGCTGTTTGTTCATTACATCGTCATACTCCAGCAAACGCTTACGGATACCAAAGTTGTTTTCTTCTACTTTTTTCTGTGCACGTTCAATTGATTTGGTGATCATGCTGTGTTGAATCACTTCGCCTTCTTTGTACCCGAGTTTATCCATCATACCTGCAATACGATCGCTGCCGAACATACGCATGAGATCATCTTCAAGTGACACATAAAATTGTGATGAACCCGGATCACCCTGTCTTCCTGCACGACCACGCAACTGACGATCAACACGACGACTATCATGGCGCTCCGTACCAAGGATAGCCAAACCACCTGATTCTTTTACTCCAACACCGAGTTTGATATCTGTACCACGACCGGCCATGTTCGTTGCAATGGTTACGGCACTTGGCAAACCTGCTTCCGCAACAACCTGTGCTTCACGGGCATGTTGTTTTGCGTTCAATACATTGTGTGGAATTTTTTTCACCTGCAACATCTTGCTCAGCAATTCACTTACTTCTACTGATGTTGTACCAACCAATACAGGTCTTCCTGCTTCACGCAACACTTCAATTTCATCAATAACTGATTTGTATTTTTCACGCTTTGTTTTAAATACAAGATCCTGTCTGTCGTCACGGATCATATTGAGATTGGTAGGAATCTTAACTACATCTAATTTATAGATATCCCAAAATTCACCTGCTTCTGTTTCGGCTGTACCCGTCATACCACAAAGTTTGTGATACATACGGAAGTAGTTCTGCAAAGTAATGGTGGCGTAGGTTTGGGTTGCAGCTTCAATGTGTACATTTTCTTTTGCTTCAATGGCCTGGTGCAAACCATCGCTGTAACGGCGGCCATCAAGAATACGACCTGTTTGTTCATCTACAATTTTCACCTGCCCGTCTAATACTACATACTCAATGTCCTTATCAAACAATGTATATGCTTTGAGCATTTGCAATACAGTATGGATACGATCTGCTTTAGCAGAATATTCATTTAAGAAAGCTTCCTTCTTTTGTAATTTTTCTTCAGCGGGGATATCACTTTTATCAAGTGTTGCCAATGAAGTACTGATATCGGGCAATACAAAGAAGTTAGGATCTTCGTTATCCCTTGTGATCATTGCCAATCCTTTGTCGGTTAAATCAACCGAGTTACTTTTTTCATCAATATGAAACAGCAGACCTTCATCTACTTTCGGCATTTCTTTTTGCTGATCGGCGAGATAATAATTTTCTGCTTTCAGCAATTTTACTTTTACGCCTGGTTCACTTAAGTATTTGATCAGCGGCCCGTATTTGGGTAATGCTCTCCATGCACGCATCAACGCCAAACCACCAGTCTTAGGATCATCATCACCTTCTGTAATTGATTTTTTGGCTTCGTTTAAATATTGTTGAGCCAACCTTTTTTGTGCATCAATCAATTTTTCAATACGGGGCTTCATGTTGTGAAACTGTTGCTCATTGCTTGCTGTTCCAACAGGACCTGCAATGATCAATGGCGTACGGGCCTCATCAATTAAGATGCTATCCACTTCATCCACCATTGCAAAATGCAGTTTGCGTTGCACTTTTTCAGTTGAGTTCACCACCATATTATCACGGAGATAATCAAAACCAAATTCATTATTGGTACCATAGATAATATCAGCCGTATAGGCTTTTCTTCTTTCTTCACTATTGGGTTGATGTTTATCAATACAATCAACCGTTAAACCTAAAAATTCAAACAATGTTCCGTTCCATTCACTGTCACGACGTGCCAGGTAATCGTTTACAGTAACAAGGTGTACGCCTTCACCTGCCAATGCATTTAAGTACGCAGGCAAAGTTGAAACAAGCGTTTTACCTTCACCGGTAGCCATTTCCGCTATCCTTCCCTGATGTAATACGGTACCACCAATCAACTGCACATCATAATGCACCATGTTCCAGATCACTTCTGTACCACCTGCAATCCATGCTTTTTTGTAAAACACCTGGTCGCCTTCAATACGCATGTGTTCTCTTTTAATAACGAGATCACGGTCGAGTTGCGTTGCCGTAGCCTGAAGTTCTTCATTATTAGTGAAGCGGTGTGCAACTTCTTTTACTACAGCAAATGCCTCCGGATGAATTGTTGCAAGAACTTCTTCAATCTTTTTATCCCGTTCTTTCTTTAGCTTATCAATTTCCTGGTAAGTGATATCTTTTTCCTGGATCTCATCTTCAGTAAATGCGTCTGCTTTT
Source organism: Chitinophagaceae bacterium (assembly GCA_043754995.1). GTDB lineage: Bacteria > Bacteroidota > Bacteroidia > Chitinophagales > Chitinophagaceae > Lacibacter. The sequence goes on along the minus strand of JAYUTS010000076.1, from coordinate 18,385 downwards.
GTATTGAGTGTTTCAATTTCGAGATCAATAGGTGCAAGATGCTGTTGAATACGATTACGGAACTCCTGCGTTTTACTGCGAAGCTCATCATTGGTTAAGTTTTGGTACTGCTGGAAGTATTGGTTAATCTGGTCAACAACCGGTGATAGTTTAACAACATCCTTTTCACTTTTACTTCCACCAAATAATTTCGATAAGAATCCCATAATAATCTATTAATGAGTCAAATTTTTAAGTTGATGTATCTACGTGTCAAATACAGTGCAAAGTTTTTAGTAAAGCCAATTTGACAGAACTTACACCGATTTTACGAAGGGCACAAAGGTAATGAATCAGGGATACAGTTTTGAGTGGTTTAGTTCTGCATTCTGAGTTTCTGTTGTTTTATAAAATCTTCGGTACTAAAAGCCAATAAATACAAATTAGGAGCAGCTTTTTGGCTGTTAACCAAATCATAATAAGCCTTTCAGCATCATAACTACCCAACTGCACGGACAAACTGCAGCCAATGAACCTATAGTTTTACTTTTTATACAAGAAAACTCAGGCAAGAGCAATCTTTGTTTCAGTTTGTCGTCAAACATTAACAATTTCGATATTTATTATCTAACGAAAAAATTCGTGTTTCGTGAATCAAACAGTCTTATGAAGAAAATACTACTCATTTCGATCGGCATTATTGTATCGTTTCAACTATTTGCACAAACCAAAAGTGTTACCGGCAGGGTAACCGATTCATTGGGTGAAAAAGGACTGGATAAAGCAACCATTAAGCTTGTTGAAAAAGCCAATCCAAAAGACACACTCCGCACCCTAACCAATGACAAAGGTGAATTCTCATTTGAAAAAATTCCCGGTTCAGGATATTCGATCATTGTTTCTTACAGTGGTTATAAGCCAATGGTAAAAGAATTTTTTAAACCTTCTGAAGGCGTTGCTTCAATTGATTTGGGCGATCTTATTCTGGCGAATGATTATAAAGACCTGAAGGAAATTATTATTGAGTCGCCAGCCATTGTCATGAAAGAAGACACGGTTGAATACAATGCCAACCAGTTTAAAACCAAACCCAATGCCACTACGGAAGATCTCTTAAAGAAACTCCCTGGTGTACAGGTTGACAGGCAAGGGAATGTAACTGCACAGGGAAAAGCAGTAACAAGAATTAAAGTAAATGGAAAGGATTTTTTTAACGGTGATCCTAAAACAGCAACACAGGAAATTCCTGCCGATATGATTGACAAAGTACAGGTGGTGGATGATTATGGCGATCAGTCGAATGCTTCAGGCATCCGTGATGGAGAACCGGAAAAAGTAATTAACCTGCAATTAAAGAAAGATAAAAACAAAGGTGTGTTTGGCCGGGCAATGGTGGGCTATGGCACTGACGATCGGTATATAGGCGCTCTTGCTATCAACAGGTTCAATAATAATCAGCAATTATCACTTATTCTCAACAGCAACAACAACAATACTTCAACCTTTCGCAATGAAGGTGGTGGTGGCGGAGGTGGTGGCGGTGCAGCCATGCAATTTGGGGGCGGAGCTGGTGCTGGTAACAATAATCCAAGCGGCATCACCAATCTTAATTCTATTGGGCTAAACTTTCGTACCGACTTTGGAAAACGTAATTCATTTTACGGAAGCTATACGTATAGCGACAGAAATACATTAACTGAATCACTTACTTCAAGAGAACAAACACTCTACTCAATTCTAACCAACACCAACCAGACGTCAAGAAACAAGAGTGGAACACATAGAGCATTTGCCAATCTTGAATACTGGGTTGATTCATTTAATTATATCAAATTAAACCCGAGCTTTTCTTATTCTAATGGTAATACAAACACGGCTAACACTTCTGATTATTACAATACCAAAATTCAAACAAGATCAGACAGTAATAAAACTACATCGCTTTCCAACAGGCCTAATTTTAATACATCTATACTATATAATCATAGGTTTATAAAGAGAGGCCGCAATTTTTCATTCAGAGGAGAACTCAGTTTGTCAGGTACTGAATCTGATCAACTGAAAGAAAACTATACCAACTTTTATGATCCTAACGGCAACTTTCTGAAAGATTCAATACAATTCAGGAATACTCTGCAGGACAACAGAAACAGTGGTTTGAATGCCAGGCTCACTTATACAGAACCACTTACACCCAACAGATTTTTAGATCTCAGTTACAATTTCAACAGGAATTTTTCGGCTAACAACAAGACTGTTTATTCAAAAGATCCATTAACGGGTAACGATTATGCATTTGTTGATTACCTGAGTAATAATTATGAAAATGATTTTAATTATAACCGGATCAGTGCAGCGATCAGAACGGTAAATAAGAAATATAATTACACCATTGGATTGATGGTTCAGCCTGTTTTACTTAAAGGTTATAGTGTAACCAAAGACAGCGCTTTCAAAAGCATTACAAACTTCAATTGGTTCCCTGTTGCCCGGTTTGTTTATAATTTTTCGAGATCAAAAACATTCAACTTCAATTATAACGGAAGTGCAAGACAACCAAGCTTTGACCAGTTGCAGCCTGTACTGGAAGAAAGCAGCCAGTTGAACAAATCAACCGGCAACCCGGCTTTGAAACCATCTACCAGCCATATATTTAATACAAGCTTTAATAATTTCAATTTCAGTTCAGGAAGAATTTTCCTCGCCAACCTGTCGTTCAATTTTGTAGATGACCAGATCGTAAACAAGTTGACCAACTTCAGAGATGCGAATGGAAAAATAACAGGCGGTACACTTACCCGGCCTGAAAACGTTAGTGGCTATTATAATACGAATTTATTCATTAACTATACAAGACCCTTCAAAAACCGAAAATATGTGCTGGGTTTAAGAAGTATGACGAACTATAACAATAATGTAAGTCTTACAGATGATATAAGGAATGTTGGCCACAACTGGATCTGGAGTCCTGGTCTTGATTTTGAATACAATATCAAATGGCTTGAAATAAAAACAGGTGGCAGTTATAACCTCAACTATACTGACTATTCCGCCAATAAAAACATCAACAGGCTCCATACTGTTACATTAAGTAACGATGGAAGAGTTGATTTTGGCAAAGGCTTTATCCTGCGTTGGGATTTTGACTACTATATTTATGAAGGTCTTGCTTCTTCTCTTCAGAAAAATATTGCTATGCTCAATGCTTCCCTCGAAAAAGAAGTATTCAAAAAGAAAAATGGCATCATCAAACTTGCAGGTTTTGATGTGTTTAAACAAAACACCAATATCAGCAGAAGCGTTTCTGAGAACTATGTTACAGATGAAAGAACCAACCGTCTCACACAATACTTTATGCTGAGCTTTACTTATCGCTTTAATAAGTTCCAGGGAAAAGCGCCACAGCAGAACAATAACTTCAGAAGAATGGAAGGTGGAAATATGAGGAACGATAACAATGATTAAACTGTAGATCACTTTAATCATCAATAACAAAAAAAAGATGTTGCGCAGTACGCAACATCTTTTTTATTAAGAGAGCTTTCTATTTCATGTACCTTATTTAGTAAGGTCAAAACTAAAACGGGCAAACAGATAACGTCCGTTAAAACCCATTTGCTGAACCCTGCGGCTGTAAATAAATCGACCGGTTGACATATTGTTTGAATGGTTATGAATATCCTGGTACACATCAAACAGGTTATTTGCGCCAATAGTAAACGTCAGTTGTTTTACAATCACATAGCTCAGTGATAAATCTGTAATTGTTTTTGGAGAAAATGTTTGATCCAGTGTTTCTCTATTCCCTGTGAATGCATTGACCGGCCATGAAGCGGGAGTACTCACATTCAACGATGGATCCAGATAGGTAACCTTACCAAAGTATGCAAACCGCAACATGGCAGAAAACTTTTTAACACGGTAATTGATCATAAAGCTAGCTTTAGATGACGGATTCGCCACTTCAATACGACTTTGATCTTCACGGTTAAAATAGTTACCCAACTGTCCGCTATTAACTAAAGTGGGTGATGCTTTAATAATTGGTTTACCATCGGAGCCTTTACGCACTTCATTTTTAATAAATGTTGCAGCAGCAGTAAAACGAATCTTGTGTTCGGCGGCTACAGTAAAACTGTAATTCACTACAGCTTCCAATCCCTTACTCTTTGTATCAATAGCATTTGTAAAAAAATTGGCTTGTGAAGCACCAGCCGCATTCAATAAAGCAGTCAGGTTAGCATCCGTTCCACCTGTGAAATTGTTGGTTAAAACAATACGATCCTTGATATTAATAATGTATCCATCAAGTGTTATTTCTAATCCACGTACAGGATTGGCTGTAATACCAGCGCTGTAGTTCATAGAAGTTTCCTGCTTTAACTTGGGAATACCAAGTATTTCGGCAGGTTTACTGTTATTGGGAAATGTACCACTTTCAACTGGCTGCAATCCGGATGGTGTGGAAACAAACAACGTATTTGTTTTAGCATAAAACCGCTGTTGCATACTGGGGGCTCTGAAACCGGAAGAACTTGAGGCACGTATGGTAAGACCTTTTACAATGTTATAACGTGCGGCAAGTTTATAATTAAGCGTACTTCCAAAATCACTGTAATTTTCAAAACGTAATGCACCTGTTAACAGGAAATCTTTGGTAAAATCCTGTTCCAAATCAATATATAATCCGATGCTGTTCCTGTTAAACGTTCCGGCGTAAGGGGGTGTAAAACCTGCAAATACCTGTGCACCCGGTGCAGCACCCGAAGATGTGTTGTAATTTTTATAAGAGGCCTCTTCACCTGCTGTTTGCTGGTATTGATCTATTCTGAACTCTGCACCATAAGCAAAGTTGAGCCCTTCCAACACATTGAACTTCCTTGTTACATCTGCATTAATAGTGTTTTGAAGAACCCGGATGCTGCCTGCATCAAATTTTGTTTGCGGGTTGGCACTAACTGCATACTGTGTATAGTTGATGGAGTTATTGACTGTATATCCAAAATCATTTACTCCAAATGTATTGCTGAGACTGGCATCCCATAATCCCAGTTTACCCAATACACCTGCAGAAAAAGAAATATCCTGAATATCTGTTTGAATTAAAGGCAAAAATCCATTAGGATATTTTACAAGTGCTATATCTCTGTAAGCACTGCTTGCCCCGGTAAAAATGGAATTAGGGTAACGGTAAAACCCTGCTGCTTCACCATTCTTTTTACTATAAACCCCAAACAATTGAATTTTCCATAAACTATTCAAACTGTATTGGCTGTTAAGCATCAACGAACCTCCAGTAATTTTCGAATTACCAATCCGCATATCAAAGCTGTTGCGGTTGGTTCCTCTTGCAGCCATAATACTATCGTCTTTTACCTGTCCTGATACAGATGGATAAACCTGACCTGTATAAGTTCCGGTTCTGTTTGACAAATCACGCCTGATATATTCGCCGTTGATATTTAAGTATCCTTTTTTATTGAGTGAAAACCCATAATTAAGGCCTGCCTGAAAACTGCCCCCGTCATTCACACTTGTTTTCTCGTTGGGATCTTTACCTGTTATTTTGTTCAATGCATAATTCTTTGTGTAGGATGTTATGTTTTGGCCATAAGAAATAATGCCTGATAATCCATTGGTATTTTTTTTCAACACAATATTAATTACTCCTGCTATAGCATCGCTGCCATATTGAGCTGCTGCACCATCACGTAATACTTCTATCCGTTCTACTCCGGTTGCAGGAATAGATCCGAGATCAGTACCTACCTGTCCCCTGTTGACTGTTCCATTAACATTTACCAATGCACTTTGATGACGGCGTTTACCATTAACAAGCACCAGCACCTGATCGCTACCCAAACTTCTCAGTTGGGCAGGATCAATATGATCTGTTCCATCAGCAACTGTTTGCCGGCTACTCTGAAAAGAGGGGGCAATATAAGTGAGCAACTGGTTTAAATCAATCTGGCCCACCTGGTTGGTAACCTGGGCTATGGGGATAATATCAATAGCAGCAGGTGTTTCAACTTTTGTTCGGCTGAGGTTACGTGTACCCAATATGGTTATTTCAACCAGGTCGCCCGATTTGTCAAGTCGGATTTCAAATCCATCAGTCATATCATTTACAGCAACTTCTCTTGTTTCAAACCCAACATAGGTGATCACAAGTTTCTTTACAGCATCTGTAACAGTAATTGAAAACACCCCGTTTGCATCTGTTTGTGTTGCATTTGAACTGCCTTTAGCAGTAACGGTTGCACCCTGAAGTGGAAGGGAATTATTCCCGTCAAGCACTTTACCTGTAATTTTTTTTTGTGCGAGTACGATCATTGCAGGGCTCAGTAAAAGTGCCAGTAATAAAAATTTTCTCATGTCAAGTGTAGTTTAGTTTCAAAAGGTATTAAATAAATGAAGGCAAAAGAGTCATTGAGCTGTAAAATTATCCGTTAAAGAGGTTCTTTATCAAGGATGCAATGGAGTACTCATCTTATTACAATAGCAGCTATCGCTGGCACAACAGGATAAAACCTGAACAGTATAAGGCAGGTTTTTATTTTTTATAAAGAACATAAAATAAATCAAGCTACTTTCAGAAACCAGTAAGATGTTTATCATTAGTGAAAATGGAGCTGCCAAAAACCCTTTTTTGTCCGCAATGCAGGCAGAATTTATGACTGGGTTCAACTAGGAAGACTCGGCTTTCCTTTTCCACAATTTCAATACTGGCCAACAATTTTCATCCTCTTTCCTTTACCTTTGCGGCCGGAAAAACAAGTTTAAAGTTTCTGGTTTCTGGTGAGCAGGCATTCTATTTGAACAGCCAACTTTAAACGTTTTGAACTTTCAACGTTAAACGACAAAGAAATGCCCGGACAATTAAAAGAGGTACGTAACAGGATCAAAAGTGTTCAGAGCACTCAGCAAATTACCAAGGCCATGAAAATGGTGAGTGCTGCCAAATTGCGTAAAGCGCAGGATGCAATTATTCAAATGCGCCCTTATGCGCAGAAATTGCAGGAAATGCTGAGCAATATTGTAAGCAACAGCGACGGCAGTGTGAATATGAAACTGGCAACTGAGCGGCCAGTGAATAAAGTATTATTCATACTTGTTACAAGTGATCGGGGATTGTGCGGTGGTTATAATGCCAACCTGGTGAAATTAGCCAAACAAGCCATTACTGAACAATATGCCGATCAGCATCATAAGGGCCAGGTTGAAGTATGGGGCATTGGCAAAAAAGGAACCGAGGCCATGTTGCGTGGCGGATATAAAACGAGTGATGCCTATAGAGATATTTTCATGAATCTTTCATTTGAAAATGTACAAAAAGCTGCAGCATCTGCCATGGAAGCTTTTGTAAAAGCTGATTATGATGTAGTGGAGTTGGTGTACAGCCAGTTTAAAAATGCTGCCACACAGCAATTTAAAGTAGAACGTTTTCTTCCTATTCCAAAAGTGGTTAAAAAGGAAACTGCCGGCAATGCTTCGGCAAAACAAAGCATGAATGCTGATTTTATTTTTGAACCAAGTAAAGAAGAGCTTGTAACAGAATTAATGCCTAAGATCCTCAATACACAATTATTTAAAGCAGTATTGGATGCCAATGCATCTGAACATGGTGCAAGGATGACGGCCATGGATAAAGCAAGTGATAATGCCAATGAATTGTTACGTTCACTCCGCATCAGTTATAACCGTGCACGCCAGGCTGCCATTACAACTGAACTGACTGAGATTGTAAGTGGTGCAGCAGCGCTCAATGGTTAAAAGTTGAATGTTTAACGTTGAAAGTTCGAATTAAACATTAACGTATAACCTTAAACGAAAAAACAACATGGAACTCAGCATAATCATACCGCATATTGAAGCGCTCATCTTTACAGCCGAGCGACCTTTAACAACTTTAGAGTTGTGTGATATGCTCAACAATGCACTGGGTTTTATTGAAGACCGAACCACACCCGACCAGGCTGAAGCAGCCGTTGAAGCCATCCGTGAAAAATATGCATCTGAATTTTATCCGTTTGAAGTAAAAGAAAGCGGCGGTGGTTGGCAGTTCTTAACCAAAAAAGAATATCACAAAACCGTTGCACAGATCAATGGTGATAAATTTTTAAAACGCCTAAGTACTGCTTCTTTGGAAACGCTTTCCATCATCGCCTACAAACAACCTATCACTAAAGGTGAAATGGAAGCCATTCGTGGAGTGAGCTGTGATTATTCCGTACAAAAACTATTAGAGAAAGAATTGATTGTGATATTGGGCCGTAATGAAAAACTTCCCGGTCATCCGTTGATCTATGGAACTTCCCGTTCATTCATGGATTATTTCGGTATCAATACACCCGAAGATCTGCCCAAGATCAAAGAAATTGTTTCAACGGAAATGGCCGACCCAACTGTGATGAGTAATCTGTTTGAAAAGACAAATGAGGATGAACAGGAATTACCAACCGATGCATTTATCGTTACCGAAGAAGGTGATTTGATAGAACAGATGCTGATCATAGAAGAAACAGTTATTGAAGAAGAGTTATTGCAAGACAAAACAGAAACTTCTGAAGATGCAGAAACAGAAGAACAACAAGCGGAAGAAGAACAGGAAAAGGGTGAAGAAGAAAAACAATAATTCAACTATAAAAAATTGTAAGCCGCATCAGCGGCTTTTTTTATGACTTGAAAATACCACAGCTTGAAACTTGGCACAGGATTACAAATCAGGTAAATTCGCAACTTACTCAATTGAACCATGACTCCTTCCTTAGCAAATGATCAGTTAGTACAAATTGCAGAACAGTTTGGCACACCTGTATATGTATATCATGCAGAAAAGATCAAACAACAGTATGAAAAATTAACAACCGGATTTGCGGTATTGGATACCCGTATATTTTATGCCTGTAAAGCTTTGACCAATATCAACATCCTCCGTTACATAAAAAGCATTGGCTGCAATGTTGATTGCAGCAGCATCAACGAAGTAAAGCTGGCACTGCATGCAGGTTTTGAACCCAACAACATTTTATATACCAGCAACGGCATTGCATTTACTGAAATTGAAGAAGCAGTTGCTGCAGGTGTTCATATCAATATCGACAGCTTGTCCAATCTTGAAAAATTTGGAAAAAAATACGGGCATAGCTATCCTGTTGGCGTTCGTCTTCGTCCGAATATATTAGCAGGAGGCAACCTGAAAATTTCTACCGGGCATGATAAAAGTAAATTCGGCATTCCTGTTGAACAGATCAAAGAACTTGAACAAATTGTGCAACAACACAACATCTTCATTCGTGCAATGCACATCCACACAGGAAGTGAAATAAAAGATGCTGAAATTTTTGTAAAAGGAATTGAAGTGCTGTTTGATCTCATTCCACATTTTCCAGAGCTGGAAGTGATTGATCTCGGAGGTGGTTTTAAAGTACCTTATCGTCCGGAAGAAAAAGATACTGACATTGCATTGCTTGGTCAGAAATTAAAAGATGCTTTTGATGCACATCCCTTGGCTGATCATAAAAAACTACAGGTGTGGTTTGAACCGGGAAAATTTTTAGTAAGTGAATGTGGCTATTTGATTACACAGGTAAATGTTCTGAAGGAAAACAGCCAAATCGATATTGCAGGTGTAAACTCAGGTTTGAATCATTTGATCCGCCCGATGATGTACGATGCTTATCACCACATCAAAAATATTTCTAACCCCACTGCTGAAGAAAAACAATACATGATCACCGGTTATATCTGCGAAACAGATACGTTTGCAACCGATCGTTCAATAAATGAAATCAGGGAAGGTGATTACCTTGTTTTTTATAATGCAGGTGCTTATGGATTTGAAATGAGCAGCAACTACAACTCAAGACACAAACCTGCTGAAGTGCTGGTAAAAGACGGAGTATTTCATCTCATCCGCAAACGGGAAGAGTTTGATGATTTACTGAAAAACATTATTTAGACCTAAGGTATTTTTAATGCCACATTTATTTTCTCATCCTTAATTGAGATAAAAACCTTGGCAGCAAGATCATTTGATAGGCCTCGCCAAACAAAAGATGCTGATTATATCCAATTGGTAGTTTAAGTGGCTGATTCCTAAATGATGACTTCTCCGGATCAAAGAATTGAATGGGCAGAACAAATAATGTATTAGTATCAATATTTACTTTGCCAATTTTTTTAACCCATAAAGCTGGGATTTGTTTATAGTTTCGTTTTTCAAGATTAGTATCTCTTACCCCATTATCATCATAAATAAAAAGCAAACTAATTTCCCCTTTTACCGGATTCACTTTAAAAAATAGAAATCTGGTTGTAAGGCTATCCTCTGGATATAAAACATCGGCATCATGCTCTATTAAATGAATTATTGAACGTTCAAATTGCTTGTATAATGTATCAGTAAAATCTAATTTCTGAGAAAAAGCGTTTAGCGCAAAAAAAGAAAAGGTGAGCACACAATAAGCCTGTTTCATCTGTTAGTAGGTTTAAATTAAATACTTATAATAATAACTGTTGTCCAACTAAATATATCAGATTGGGCTAAAGCCCTTTGAGGATGAAGCTTTCATTACCCCGTCCTTAAGGACGGGGTAATGAATTGAAAACTCAACCCATGGGCTTTAGCCCAACTTAGTCGGACATTAATAACTTATAATTACTGCAGCTTCACGGGTCTTGACACCATTCCTTTAAATGCAGGCATATCCAGTTTTGAATTGGAAGGAACCAATCGTAATTGTTCATTTACATCTGTAAGATCAGTTGGGGCCATACGTGCCCAACTACCTGTAGTAATATACCTGATTGCTTTTGACAAACTGCTTTCATCAACATCGCCCCAGTTTTTATCTAACCCATCGGCAGCAATATTGTCGGGTGCAAAACCATTGAAAAAATTGGCTTCGTTATTTTTATTGATGGTGCGGAACGAAACAGGAAACATAAACCATTTGCCAACAGGAATAGGATAAAATCCAACCGGCTTCCCATGTGTGTTGGATGGGCCAACCAGTTTTACATCAAGGAAAGGTTTAATGCAATTGATCGCCATTTCACTGGCAGAAGCAGATTGTTTACTCACAATAAAAAACACACGATTTAAATTAATAGTTCCTTTCTTTTTATAAGTTAAGGTACTGTTGAAACGGGTATATTTATCATTAAAAGAATAAGTTAGCATCGTTTGTCCGTTACCGGCAGTTGGCACTAAATAGTTGAGCATATCTTCCGCAAGCATTACATATCCGCCACCATTATATCGAAGATCAATCACCACATCATTTACCCCCGCAGTTGTAAAACGGTTGAACACACGGTTAAAATCGTTACGCACCTGGTTGGTATCGCCCAAAAAAGAATTCAGTACAAAGTACCCGATCTTGTTACTGCCATATGTATAAACAGTGTCCAGCAAAAAAGGATTATTCGTAAACACCTGCGAACTGAGTGTTATATTTCTTGTGGTATTATCGGGTAAAATAAAATTGAATGTGGTGGTTGGGCTATAGTAAACAGCATTCACAATAAAATTCGATTGACTGGTATCATTGATCGAAACGCCATTGATGCTGTTGATCTTCCAGCCTCTTTTAATATTGGCCAATCCTGCTGCACCGTTTTTGTCAACAGATGCAACTCGCAGATCAGTTGCTGTACGAAAGAAAACCCGCATACCAAAATCAGCTTCCACTCCACTGCTTACCTGGTTCCATTCACTTTGCAGCATGGCAAAACTCCATCGGTCAACAGGAGCAGTAAAACCGGGCTCAATGCTGTAAGGACGTATTGCTTCCATGATCTTATTCGGATCAGCATAGCTTTGTGCATTGAAACCGGCGGGAATACTTTTATACCAGATATAAATATCACGGGCATAAGAAAGGGTGGTATCCTTTACTAATTGATCTGTAGATTTAGTATTATTATTCTTATTTTTTTTGCATCCTGCTGCGGCCAATATCAATAAAAACATTGCTGAAAAAACAATTCTGTTCATAGTGTATAAAATTATAATTGATATACGAACATGTAATTTAAATCGTTTTTAGTTCCTGTTTGTAAAACGTTGAAATGTTACATTTTTTTTACCAAATGCCTTGTGCTATATAATTTCTCATTCTCTCCTTAATTCTTCTTGTAGTAGCCGATGAAATTTTTTCTTTCAAATTAACAGTTTGGCCGGCCCAAAACAGTGCTTCTTTAGTTTTTCCCGAATTAACATAATAGTCAACCAACATTTCCCTGCTCCTGAAACGATTGGGAACCATATAAATAGCATTGAGAAAATGTTTCTCTGCTAAAACTTTATTCCCGGTTTCCATATAAAGTTGACCAAGCTTACTATTTAACTCATAATCATTTTTAGTAATTGCTGATTTTTCTATAAAGAATAAAGCCGAATCTTTTTTATTCAAGGAAGAATAAACAGTTGCCAGCGTAAACAGGTAATCTCCGTTTATCTGAAGAACGGGATGCACAGTCTTCAGCTTTATTAATGCCTGTTTTTTATAACCTACGCTTATTAATTCATTGGCCTGCTTCCACTGAAGACGGGTATAAAACTGAATAGAGAGAAAAACAGCAACTAAAACAAGCAATGAAAAAACAGCTACTTGTTTAACAGTTAAGGAAAGCTGCTCAATAAATGAAAAACCGGCAATTTGAATAAGCCATAAAAATAAAAAGAAGAACAGTAACAAAGTGGGCAGATAATAAAAAGGGTACGAAAAGAAAGTGCTGAAAAGCAAAGCCGTAAAAGCTGCTACAGCTTTCTGTTGCGTATAAGAACTGCCGGGTTTCATTACATGTTTAAAGCTCCTGAGCAAAACATAAATAATAAATAACAATATAGTGAGCGTTATTGGTACCCCAATTTCAACAGATAATTGCAACCATTCATTAAACCCATAATAGACAGTATCAGCCAGCATGGTTTCTTTTTGTTGAAGGCCATGTTTTATAAACCAATTAGCCTGTTCATTATTATACGCAACACGAAACTGCCCCCAACCCACACCAGCTAACCAATGTTCTTTAATTATTGTAAAACTATTTTGCCAAATAAACCAGCGGCCTTGTGTAGAACCGGGTTTTAGAAGAAATACAAGACAAATGAACAGTATAGAAAAACCAAAGCCTGCAATACTTAAAAGGGTTTTTGGCTTTACTCTTTTAAATAAACCATTGAACAAGCATAATAAAAAAATACCCGCAATCCAGGCAAGTAAACCCACCCTGCTGCCAGTTAAAGCAATTGCTGCAAATACAGTTATAATAAGGCCAGTACAAAAGAGCCGCTTTTTATAAGGGGGTAAAATAAATATGGCAGTGGCTGCTATTAAAACCCCAAGCAAGCTTGTATTAAAGAAAATAAACGGAGAGCTTGTACTTCCAAGCCAATAAGAAAAATAGCAGCATGTGATTGTACATGCTGCTATTATGAAAATTTGGTTTTTATAAGTTTTAAGACACATTAATAAAAGGAACTCTGAAATAATATTGGAGAACTCAAGTACACATTTTTACTTTCTCCTCTTTCAATTCCATCCAAACTACCCTTTGTAGATGAACCAAATGTACTCATCATAGATTGTAAGCTGGCAAAATATCTGTTAACAGGAGTACATTTTAATGTGAAAAAATTATACATAATTGGAATTAAGACAACGATTGAGTCAGACATAATATCTTCCTTGATTTTCCAGGATTTGTTACTTGAGGAACAAATCTGAACCAAAACTTCTTTTAGTAATTTAGGAGTATTATTATCTACATTAATATTGAAAATTTCTCCTGATTTGTTAATCTGAAAAGACAAAAAACTACATCCGTTTATACAAAGACTATCCAATAATAACATAGTAGAATAATTTCTTCTTTGCTTTGAGATTTTATCATTAAAAAAATCCTCAACCTTATTATATCCTTTTATACTAATTGTATTTTCTTGTGCATTTGCTTTAAAATTACCAAGTAAGAGTAACAAAATAAAAAAGAATAGTTTCATAATTTTTTTTAGTTTTAATTACAATCAGTCCCTAATAACCCACTCATATGCAAATTCTGAACTGCCTGCGCTGTTTGCAAGCTAATATTGTAATTCGATTGAGCAAATGAATTTAAAAAATCTCTAAAAGCAGTATTTTGCCCTGTAGGATTATAACTATAGGTTAATACATCTGCAATTCCACCAAGTGCTAATGCAGTTGCTGTTTGATCATCTAAGTTAAAAATTTCTTTCAATGCATCTCGTAATTTATTAGTCCAACCAAAAAACATTATTGAGTGGTCTGCCCAATTCGTTCCTTGAATTCCTAACTGGACTTGATTTTGCTGAATAAAAGAATGAATAACTTCATGAAGCATGACTGCACCGACAAACTCTTGAGAAGGAGAGTTATTTTGTATAAAACCAGTTGACATTTCAATAGTCCATGTATTACCAGAAAGATACGATTGTGCTGGACCACCACTCGGTAAACTAAGAACCTGATTCCAGGAAATGTTTGTTGTTGTATTATTTAAATAAGAAGTATTGTATAGTTGGGTTATAAAATTTTTCAAATTTTCATTGGTGACTTTATTTTTCGCAGCTCTTAAACAAGGATCAACCAAGTTATCAATTTCTGATACAGGATAGCTTGGATCATCTCCCGGCGGCTGATCTCCTTCACCTTCACCACCACACCCTAGTCCATAAATATCACATGAACATTGCTCATTACTATTTCCCATTTCTATACAATCCTGAAATGGATCTTCTTCATCACCTTCACAAGGCACATATTCCCATTCCTCCTCTTGATATTCACCCCAATCACCACTCGGGCATTCAGGATCAGCAGGTGGCTGATCTCCTGAAGAACCCGTTGTTGAAATACAATACCGTACAGTTCTTACAGTTAAACTCCAGCCACATCCATCTGTTGAACGCAATGCAATATTATCGCCTGTATTGTTCGGATTTGTGGGTTGCACCGCAGATTTTACCAATTTAATCTTCCTGGTATATTTTGCATCTTTAACTTCTATTACATTAATTATTTTTTCCTGCCAGTTTCGTATAACAACAACCCCATCAAAGTTTTTGTCAGGGTTTTGCATGGTATTATCACTGATATCAAAATCTTTTGATTTTAGATAAGCAAGACTAGGAATGAGGGTAACCATTCTTACAGATACGGATTGATTTGCATTTTTAATAAACAATATCTTCTGTAAACTTGATGCTGCAACCTTTTTTCGGTCCGTAGCAGAGAGTTTTTGCATACCCGGAAGCACTAATATGTTTGCTTCATACGCCACCGGCATTTCTACTACCTGCATGCTACCTACAGAATAATGGACAGCCTTATCCCAGTATGGGTATTTCTTAAAAAAAGTAGAATTTGTCCTTGTATTAGATGATAACAGATAATCAGGATCGGGTGCAAAAGGACTACTTAGGTCAACCTTCTTAAACTCTTCACTCTTCTTAAACACTCCGTAATACCATTCCTTCGCCTCTGCAACAGTAAACTCAGGTGTTTTAGATTCTTTTGTGGTTAAATCAAATTTTTTACAGGCCTGTACCAACAATATCATTGCAATTACTGTAAGGGTAACAGACATTTTTCTTTTGAGCATGTGTTTTACATTTTGGTTTGGTGTGTGCAAATGTAGCCCCCCCCCCTCTTACATTCCTATACTACAAAGCGGGTAGTTTTTAAAAACTAAGCATTAACACTTAGCAACCCAGCTATGATTTGAAACTGGTGAACCGCTATTTTAGCTATTGCAAACCTGTTATTTCTCTTTTCGTACCTTGCCGCCCTTGATTAGTATAAAACAATTGCTTGATTAATTGATGAACTATGAACAAAGAAGAATTACGCCGGGAGCAGGCATTGGAATATCATTCAAAAGGCCGGCCCGGAAAGATAGAAGTTATACCCACCAAAGAAGCAAAAACCCAACGGGATCTGTCACTGGCTTATTCGCCGGGAGTGGCTGTTCCCTGTATGGAAATTCACGCCAACCCGGAAAATGTTTATAAATACACTGCTAAGGGAAATCTTGTTGCGGTTATCAGTAATGGAACGGCGGTTTTAGGTTTGGGTGATATTGGACCCGAAGCCAGTAAACCCGTGATGGAAGGCAAGGCTGTACTCTTCAAAATTTTTGCTGACATTGATGTGTTTGATATTGAGATCAACGAAAAAGATCCTGATAAATTTATACAGATTGTAAAAGCACTGGAGCCAACATTTGGTGGTATTAATCTGGAAGATATCAAATCACCTGAATGTTTTTATATTGAACAGAAGCTGAAAGAGGAAATGAAAATTCCTGTGATGCACGATGATCAGCATGGCACGGCCATCATCAGTGCTGCTGCTTTATTAAATGCATTAGAACTGCAGGGAAAAAAAATTGATAAAGTAAAGTTTGTTGTAAACGGTGCAGGTGCTGCTGCTATGGCTTGTGTTTTATTATATGAAAGTTTGGGAGCAAAGCATGAAAACTTTTTAATGTTCGATCGTAAAGGTGTCATCCATGACGAACGCACCGACCTCGATGAAAACAAAAAGAAATTTGCAGCGCATGTAAAGCATCCAACCATGACATTGGCGGATGCTATGAAAAATGCAGATGTCTTTATTGGTTTAAGTGTGGGTAATGTTATTACCGGAGAAATGGTGAAGAGCATGGCCAAAAAGCCAATTGTATTTGCCATGGCCAATCCCGATCCGGAAATTGCATACGAAGAGGCCATTGCTGCACGTGCCGATGTAATTATGGCAACAGGCCGCAGCGATTATCCCAACCAGGTAAACAATGTATTGGGTTTCCCTTATATATTCCGTGGTGCACTGGATGTACGTGCAACAACCATCAATGAAGCTATGAAACTGGCGGCGGTTAAGGCTTTGGCAGAATTGGCCAAATCAGCCGTACCGGATATTGTGAACATGGCTTATAATGAAAAAACAATTGCATTCGGTCCTGAATATATTATTCCCAAACCATTGGATCCACGTTTGCTGAGTTATGTTGCTCCTGCTGTAGCTAAAGCAGCCATGGCAAGTGGAGTGGCACAACATCCCATCAGCAATTGGGAAGAATATGATCTGCAACTCAACAAACGTCTGGGAATCGATAATCAATTGATGCGGGCTATTGGCAGCAAAGCAAGAAAAGATCCACGTCGTGTAGTGTTTGTTGATGCAGAAAATATCAAAGTATTGAAAGCCGCACAATTGGCATACGAAGAAGGAATTGCTTACCCCATTTTGCTGGGCGATGTAAAAAATATTAAAACCATTGCAGAAATCAATTCAATAGATCTCGAAGGTATTCCTGTATTAGATCCGAAAGGCGATGAACAGGAAGCAATGCGTGTTGAATTCGGCCGGCAGTTTTTTTTAAAACGTCAACGTAAAGGCATGAACCGGTATGAAGCAAACAAAGTGATGAAAGAACGTACACACTTTGGTTGCATGATGGTGGAAACAGGCGAAGCCGATGCAATGATCAGCGGGCTGAGCAGAAAATATGCAGATACCATTCGTCCTGCATTGCAGATCATTGGTAAAGATGAGACTGTAAGAAAAATTGCAGGGATGTATATCATGCTCACCAAACGGGGTCCATTGTTTTTAGCTGATGCAACGGTGAACTTCAATCCGAGAGCAGATGAGTTGGCAGATATAACACAGCTTGTAGCAAAAGAAGTAAGAGCATTTGGTGTAACACCACGGGTAGCCATGCTGAGCTATTCTAATTTCGGCAGCAGTGATTCAAGCGAAGCAAAATTAGTAGCAAGGGCAAGAGAAATTGTAAAAGAACGGGAACCAAATTTGGTTTGCGATGGGGAAGTGCAACCCATTGTTGCTTTTAACAAAGAGATTTTGAAAGATAATTATCCTTTCAGTGAACTCGTAAATGGTGAACCTAATGTGCTCATCTTCCCCAACCTTTCAAGTGGTAATATTGCGTATAACCTGTTGCAGGAAGTAGGCGATGCAGATGCAATAGGACCGATCCTTTTAGGTTTGAAAAAACCCGTGCATATTTTACAATTAGGCAGCTCCGTGCGTTCAATTTTTAATATGGTATTGATTGCGGTGGTTGATGCGCAAATGAAAGGCAATAAAATAAATGCACAGGAAGCAGTAAAAAAATCGGCCTGGTGGAAACGATTCAGAAAAGTAAGTCATGATATTTAGAGGTGAATGGTCAATAGTGAGTGGTGAATAAGTGAGCATTAAACGATAAGAGCGTCATGTAATATGCTTGAGGGATTGTATCTTCATTACTTGCATTTTAATTGACCATTGACCATTGACCATTGACCATTGACCATTGACCATTGACCATTGACCATTGACCATTGACCATTGACCATTGACCATTGACCATT
>JAYUTS010000075.1:0-4006 GCA_043754995.1 Chitinophagaceae bacterium | reverse complement strand
GACCATAATGATAATAAGCCCATGAAAGAAAATCGCCACCACCTGCACTGGTTGTTGGGGCATCTTTTAAGTTCAAGGATTTATTGTACAGATCAGAT
Source organism: Chitinophagaceae bacterium (assembly GCA_043754995.1). Classification (GTDB taxonomy): domain Bacteria; phylum Bacteroidota; class Bacteroidia; order Chitinophagales; family Chitinophagaceae; genus Lacibacter. The sequence goes on along the minus strand of JAYUTS010000075.1, from coordinate 3,908 downwards.
ACCATGCTGTTCACTTTTGTATCGGGCTGTAACCAGCCTGTTACAATTGTTTGTGCAACAGCAGCAGGATTAAATGTAAATGCTGTACTGAGATTGTTATTACTTGCAAAACTTACAACTGCATACACATTGTAACGATCATACAAGAAATCAAGCAAAGCCCTTGATTCATTTTCTGAAACAGGAAATTCACCAGAGCCTGGAGTAAAGGAGGGATGTTTGTAAGATAGATTTTTATTGAACGCAACACCACCTTCACCATCTTCATTAAAGGATTTGTCTTTATCATTATCAAAACCTTCTGCCATTACAAGGTATTTTCCTTTTTCACCTTTGCTTACATCGGCTTTTATCAACACTCTTGGATCATTTGGATGAGTTTTGTAATCACCTACCGGCGATTCGATCCGCATCCAGGTAATCTTCCCGTTCCCATCCATATCATCATATCCGTCTTCGTTTGTTTTTCCATCACGGTCTTCATCAGTAACAGTGCCATTGCCTTGTCGTTCGTATTGCTGCGATGCAAAGAATTGCTCCATTGCATCAGGGCTCATATTCGGGAATACATAAAAGGTTGTTTTACTGAGCACGGTTTTGATACTGTCGGTATTACTTCCCAGCAACAGGTTTTCTGCAAAACCAATAGCCAGTTCAGTGCTTAAAGGTGAATGACCTTCTACACCTCCAACTACAGCAATGGCAGGTTTGCTGTCTGCATTGCCGGAACCAATGGTTACAAGCCATACATCTTTTCCCGTTATTGTTTTTGTGAGGGAACGCAACTTTACTAATTGGGGATAATTTTTGGCGAGTGCATTAATGCGGTTGTTTTGGGCAGCAAAATTGCTGTAATTAGTTTGTGCATGCAGTATTGACAGCAGCATAGCACAAAAAACAAAAGCAGTTGTTCTTTTGATCATTGAAGAAAAATTTAGGTGGGCTAATATACTAAAAACAACCGCCTCAGCATCTTGTTTTGATGAATGGCATCTGGAGGTGATAGAGCAAATGCCGGAATAAAACATTTGACGGATGTTTAAGCCGGTATGTGAATAATTATTTTACTGAGAGTTCACTTGCATTTCGTTTATAAAATCATTAGTTTAGTTGACTTAGTTTCTATTGAATCCCTTTCCTTTTTTGAGAACCCTTCAGCCTTTTTGATCAGTACATCCTTTGTAAATGCACTTGAACCTTTTTTAACCTTTAAACTATAAATCATGAAGAAAAGTGAACAGCAGCAGGTCAATGCACGCAGGCAATTTTTGGGTTCCATAGCCGCCGGTGCAGCAGCATTTGGTTTATCATCCTTACCGATGGCACTCAAAGCTGAACAACATTTGATGAATGATGAAACCGATATGAATTCACCCAACCCGGAAGATTGGTTTAACCAGATAAAAGGAAAACACAAGATCGTTTTTGATGCAACCCAGCCACATGAAATATATCCGTTTGCATGGCCAAAAGTTTTTCTGTTAACCAACGAAGCCACCGGCACAGGAGCAAAAGACTTAAGCGTGGTGGTGGTATTAAGACATACCGCTATTGGTTATGCCATGGAAGATAAACTATGGGAGAAATATAAACTCGGGGAGATGTTTCATGCAAACGATCCAAAGACGGGGAAAGCAGCAACACGTAATCCATTCTGGAAGCCGAAAGCCGATGATTTTAAAGTGCCTGGTATTGGTGCAATTCAGCTTGGCATTAATGATCTCCAGGCAGACGGAGTTATGTTCTGTTATTGCCAGGCAGCGTTTGGAGTTTATTCAGCCGTTGCAGCCGATATGATGAAGATGAATGTGGAAGACGTTCGCAAAGAATGGCTTGCAGGGATGTTGCCTAATATTCAACCTGTACCTTCAGGTGTATGGGCATTGGGAAGAGCGCAGGAGAAAGGTTGCGGTTATATTTTTGCAGGATAAAGGAATTGCATCTGGTACTTCTTCTACTATCAATAAACCTTAAATCGAATAGTATATCTATTTAATAAAAAACCCGTTTCGATTGAAACGGGTTTTATTCTTTACTCCCCTTTAGGTTTTAAAACCCCGAATGATAACTTCGGTGGGGATGGGACTTAATAGCGATACATATCAGATTTGAAAGGACCATTCTGCGGAATACCGAGGTACTCACTTTGTGCAGGAGTCAGTTCTTCTAATTGAGCGCCCACTTTTGCAAGATGAAGACGTGCAACTTTTTCATCCAGATGTTTTGGAAGAACATATACTTTATTTTCGTACTTGCTGTGGTTCTGCCACAATTCAATTTGCGCCAATGTTTGGTTGCTGAATGAATTGCTCATTACAAAACTTGGATGTCCTGTAGCACAACCCAGATTCACTAAACGACCTTCAGCTAATAAGATGATGTCTTTTCCATCAATATTGTACAAATCAACCTGTGGTTTAATCGTATCTTTTGTATTGCCATAATTATCATTTAACCAGGCAACATCAATTTCAATATCAAAGTGGCCGATATTACAAACAATGGCTTTATCTTTCATTGCTTTGAAATGAGCACCGGTAATAAGATCACGACAACCACTTGCAGTAACAATAATGTCGGCTTCTTTTACTGCATCAATCATACGCTTAACTTCAAAGCCATCCATTGCCGCCTGTAATGCACAAATAGGATCAATTTCAGTAACAATCACTCTTGCACCCGCACCACGTAAACTCAACGCACTTCCTTTACCTACATCACCATAACCACCAACAACAGCTACTTTACCAGCCATCATTACATCTGTTGCACGACGGATAGCATCTACCAGACTTTCCTGGCAACCGTATTTGTTATCGAACTTTGATTTGGTAACAGAGTCATTTACATTGATGGCAGGCATTGGTAATGTACCTTTTGCCATACGCTCATATAAACGGTGAACACCTGTGGTGGTTTCTTCAGAAAGACCTTTGATGCCGGCAATCAGTTCAGAATAATTATCGAGGACCATATTGGTTAAATCGCCACCATCATCAAGGATCATATTTAACGGGCGTTCAACAGAACCAAAGAACAATGTTTGTTCAATACACCAATCAGATTCTTCGCTTGTTTGTCCTTTCCAGGCAAACACACCAATACCTGTAGCAGCAATAGCAGCAGCAGCATGATCTTGTGTAGAGAAGATATTGCAAGAGCTCCATTTTACTTCAGCACCCAACGCTGTTAATGTTTCAATTAATACAGCAGTTTGAATGGTCATGTGTAAACAACCTGCAACACGTGCATTTTTCAGTGGTTGTGAAGGACCATATTCTGCACGAATGGCCATTAAACCGGGCATTTCAGCTTCGGCAAGGCGAATCTCTTTACGACCCCATTCAGCAAGGCTGATATCTTTTACCTTATACTTCAGATCAAAATCAATGTTGTTTCTTGTGAGCGTTGACATATATAATGTTTTAGAAGGCAAAGGTAGTTTTTCAGGATAAAATAATATGAATGTGAATAAATTCAGGAAATCATTCTAATTTCGGGTAAATCAAAAGGATAAAATCCTGTTTACCCATGGCAAAAGCTACTCAAACAGAACAAATCACTAATGGTCAGGTTGTATTGGATAAAACCGATCTCAGCATTCTAAGGTTATTGCAGCAAAATGCACGCATGACGGTGAAGGAAATTGCAGATCGTGTACACCTGAGCACCACACCGGTTCATGACCGTATTAAATGGCTGGAACAAACCGGGGTCATTAAACAATATGCTGCACTCATAGATCATGCAAAAGTTAAACGAGGGTTGATGGTGATCTGTTATGTATCGCTGAAAGAACATAGTAAAAATGCAGGCGCAAAATTTATTAAACATATTAATGAGTTGCCGGAGGTGATCGAGTGCTACAATATTTCCGGTGCGTTTGATTTTATGCTTAAAGTGGTGGC
>JAYUTS010000074.1:0-4006 GCA_043754995.1 Chitinophagaceae bacterium | reverse complement strand
ATGGCTTCCTGGCATTCTTCGCTTTCTAAATGTGGAACTTTTGCAGAATGTAGTTGATAATAATCTATCACATCACGGTTTAATCTTTTTAAACTTTTTTCACAAGCCTCCATTAAATATTCTTTGGAATAATCAACAGTGAATTGATCATTTCTGGAAACATTACCGCCTTTGGTTGCAATGATCACTTCTTTATTTTTTGTAAGTGTTTTTCCGAGTAGCGTTTCGGAATGGCCAAGTCCATAAATATCAGCAGTATCAAAAAAATTGATTCCTGCATCAAGGGCTGCATGAATAGCTTTAACAGATTCTTTGTCATCAACATCACCCCAGCCAATTGCAGTTTCACCAATCATGGCGCCTCCCCCAATTGCCCATGCACCAAAACCAATTTCACTAACAATTAAATCTGTAGATCCGAATTTTCTATATTGCATGTTGCAAATTACCGGAATAAAAAATTATCTTGACTTTATGAGTGCTGTCAAATCAACCTGGTTAGTAATATTGCTGTTGGCCCTCATCAAATTTGCGTTACCATTTTTTCTTCAGCATCCTGTTTATGAATTACACCGTGATGAGTTTTTGTATTTAGAACAGGGACATCATCTGGCATGGGGTTATATGGAAGTGCCGCCCATGATTTCCTGGTTATCATGGATCAGCATTCAATTGGGTAGCAGTTTCTTTTGGATAAAATTCTGGCCTTGTCTTTTTGGTGCCCTCACACTTATTATTACCTGCGGGATGGTTCTTGAAATGGGTGGAAAGTTATTTGCAGTTTTTATTGCAGGTCTGTGTATACTTTTTACGGCTTACCTGAGAATGCATTTTTTATTCCAGGCAAATTTTTTAGAAGTCTTTTGGTGGGCGCTGAGTGCTTATTTCATCATCCGTTATATCAATACTAAACAAATCAAATACCTGTATTGGATTGGTTTTGCATTTGGATGCGGCTGGCTGAGTAAAAACTCTGTTTCTTTTTTCATTATTGCTTTTGTGATAGCCTTGTTGCTCACACAATATCGTTCGCTCTTTTTGAATAAACATTTATATGGTGCAGGGTTGTTTGCTTTCATCATTGCATTACCCAATCTCATATGGCAATACAATCATAACTGGCCGTTGCTGCATCATATGCAGGAGTTGAGAGAAACACAATTGAAATTTATCAACCCTGCCGACTTTTTGATGGGGCAGGTATTGATGTATTTTCCTGCATTCTTTATCTGGATCATGGGATTGATCTGGCTGTTTACTGTAAAAGGAAAAGCTTATCGAATGCTTGCCTGGATGTATCTCGCTGTAATTATTTTACTGATTGCATCGAGTGGAAAAAACTATTATTCAGTTGGAGCATACCCTATGTTGTTTGCGGCAGGGGCTGTGGCTTTACAGCAATGGACAACAGTGAGAGTTCAATGGATCAGATGGATAACAGCAGCAGTGATCTTATTTCTTGCATGGGTAATTCTTCCAATGGCGATGCCTATATGGGAGCCGGATAAGCTGGCTGCTTTTTATAAAAGAAAAAATATTGAGAATACCGGCGCACTGAAATGGGAGGATCAAAAGAATCATTCATTACCACAGGATTTTGCTGATTATCTTGGATGGAAAGAGATCGCATCAAAAACCGAATCATTTTATGAATCATTGCCCAAAGCAGAACAAGACAGTACGGTCATTTATTGCCGTCATTATGGATTAGCAGGGGCATTGAAATATTATGGAAAGGATGAAGCATTCAAATCAAAAGTGATCAGCGATAACGGATCTTTCCTGCATTGGATACCGGATGATTTCGATTTCAAACATTTGATTTTTGTTGGCAGGCGTATGCCAGAGAAAGATGATGAAGTGTTTCAGCATTTTGCAAAAGTAACCTTGATTGATTCAGTTACGTACAAACATTCACGCCAGTGGGGAGATCGGATTATCTTTTTTGAACAGGTTGATCCCATCGGATCAAAACTTGCAGCAGAGGGATTGAAACAAATGAAACAAGAGTTCAACCGATGATTTCTTTATTTTCGCAACTCAAGATTGCCGTATGAACAGACCCATCAGAGTTTTAGTTGCTAAAGTTGGATTGGATGGTCACGACCGTGGTGCAAAAGTAATTGCCACTGCCCTGCGTGATGCAGGAATGGAAGTGATTTATACTGGTCTCCGTCAAACACCCGAGATGGTGGTGAATGCTGCCTTGCAGGAAGACGTAGATGCAATTGGTGTAAGCATTCTCAGTGGTGCACACATGACTGTTTTTCCAAAAATTCTGCAATTGATGAAAGAAAAAGAAATGAATGATGTGTTACTCACAGGTGGAGGTATTATTCCTGATGATGATGTACATGAATTATCAAAAATGGGGGTTGGAAAATTATTCTTGCCCGGTACCAATACACAGGATATTGCTTCTTTTATTAAAGAGTGGGTATCAAAGCATCGTTCATTTTGATTTTGGATTTCTTAAACTTTCTTATATGAGCTACCAAACTTTGCTTACTTCTTTAGAAGATGGAATTTTTGTTATTACCATCAACCGCCCCGATAAATTAAATGCACTCAACAAAACAGTAATTGAAGAATTAACCGATGCAGTTAATGAAGTATATGCTAATGCGGCTATCAAATGTGTCATCATTACCGGGGCAGGACCAAAAGCTTTTGTTGCAGGTGCAGATATTTCTGAGTTCTTTACACTCGATGCAAACGGAGGCGAAACATTAGCAAGGCAAGCGCAGGAGCAGGTATTCAATCGAATTGAACAATCCACTAAGCCGATCGTTGCTGCAGTAAATGGTTTTGCATTAGGGGGTGGTTGTGAGTTGGCTATGAGTTGTCATTTTCGTTTTGCAAGTGAGAATGCAAAGTTTGGTCAGCCCGAAGTAAATCTCGGCTTGATCCCAGGTTATGGCGGCACACAGCGTTTGGTACAACTGATCGGCAAAGGCAAAGCAATGGAATTGATGATGACAGCTGCAATGATTGATGCAAATGAAGCAAAACAACTCGGTCTTATAAACCATGTTACAACTGCAGAAGAGTTGTTACCTAAAACAAAAGATATACTTGCTGTAATTATGACAAAGGGGCCGAATGCAATAGGAAAAATAATTAAGGCTGTTAACGCTTCTTTTGATTACTCAAAGAATGGATTTGATGAAGAGATCAAACTTTTTGGTGAATGTTTTGGTACTGATGAAATGAAAGAAGGTGTAACTGCATTTATTGAAAAAAGAAAAGCAGATTTTTCAGATAGGTAATTTTTTCTTAAGAAGACTAATTACTTATTAATCAAACTTTCGTCAATCAAGTAAACTTCTATTTCACTGATTGCTGTGGGTTTCTTTTGCTCATCAATAACAAGCCCAATAATACTAACATTTTCAATAGCTGGAAAAGAAACAATTCTTTTCCTTCCGATTGTGGTTCCTTTTATTTCCTTTAATAATTCATGGTTCTTATTCATTAGTAATATTCTGTATTGAGAGCATGCCTGTCCATTTGATAAATCTTCAGTCAACACTATGCAATTGATTTTTTCAGGAACTGAAAATTCTAATCCAATGGAATTTAAATAGTTGATAAAAACTATTTCATAAGTTTGACCATTTGCATCATTCAATACTGGAGCTGGCCTTGAACCATTATGAGGTACAAAATAGCCATTGCTTTTTTGTGCAAGATTATTTCTAAAGGTTTCCTCTCTTAATTTTTTAAAACCAACCAATGCCGCCGAGTCGTTTGCATGAAACTTTCCTCTTCTGTCAGGCGGAACATTCAGCAAGAGCGTTGCACCACGGCCAACCGATTTTAAATACAGTTGAAACAACTCTTCCGGCGTTTTCACTTTGTTATCTTCCTCTGCATGATAAAACCAACCCGGACGAATGCTTACATCACATTCAGCAGGAACCCAGTATTGTCCATTTATATTGCCCTGGTTTAAAGTATCGGTTGCTGGTGCTCCTGCGCCTGCAGTAAATCCTTCAATGTTTAA
>JAYUTS010000073.1:0-4040 GCA_043754995.1 Chitinophagaceae bacterium | reverse complement strand
CCAAACAGTACAGGTGCTGCAAAGGCCATTGGCCTTGTATTGCCAAGTTTGAAAGGTAAGTTAGATGGCAGTGCACAACGTGTACCTGTTTTAACCGGCTCTTTAACTGAAGTAACAGCAGTGCTTGGTAAGAAAGTAACAGTTGAAGAAGTAAATGCTGCCATGAAGGCTGCCTCCAATGAAAGCTTTGGTTATACCGAAGATGAAATCGTAAGCAGTGATATTGTTGGTATAAGCTTTGGTTCTTTGTTCGACGCCACCCAAACAAGAGTACAGACTGTAGGTGACACACAATTAGTTCGTGTAGTGAGCTGGTACGATAATGAAATGAGTTATGTAAGCCAGTTGGTTCGCACATTACATTATTTTGCAAACCTGATGAAGTATTCATGATAATAGATTTATAAAATCTTAAAGGGATATTTCTGATGAAGTATCCCTTTTTTAATTCATGCTCCTGAAAAGCACATAGAAATAATTCTTTGCGTTTTATCTTTCTTCTACAAATGATAACTTCGCTTTCCACTTAAAATTGAATGAACTAAAACAACCAGGTTATGAATAAATTTTCAGATTTCAATTTCGCAGGACAAAAAGCATTGATCCGTGTTGATTTTAATGTGCCGCTTGATAAACAAACACAGGCCATTGGAGATGATACAAGAATGAAAGCGGCCATTCCAACCATCAAAAAAATATTGAATGATGGTGGCAGTGTTATTTTGATGAGTCATTTGGGAAGACCAAAGGATGGACCGGAAGAAAAATCATCACTTAAACATATCATTAATCATTTAGGAGAATTACTCGGAGATAATATACCGGTGCTGTTTGCCAATGATTGTATAGGAGAGCAGGCATATTTAACAGCGGGTATGATGCGTGCAGGCGAAGTATTGTTACTGGAAAATCTTCGTTTTTATAAAGAAGAAGAAAAAGGCACTGAAGCTTTTGCTGAAAAACTGGCCAAGCTTGGCGATGTATATATTAATGATGCATTTGGCACCGCACACCGTGCACATGCTTCAACAGCGGTTATTGCAAAATTCTTTCCGAAGGATAAAAAAATGTTTGGATTATTGATGGAAAGTGAAGTGGCAGCAGCCGAAAAAGTTTTATTAAAAGCCGACAAACCGTTTACGGCCATTATTGGTGGTGCAAAAGTGAGCGATAAGATCCTCATCCTTGAAAACTTACTGGAACGGGCAACCGATATTATCATTGGCGGCGGCATGGCTTATACTTTTATGAAAGCCATGGGTGGAAGCATAGGTAATTCTTTGTGTGAAGAAGACCGGTTGGAAACAGCAAAAATGATTTTAGAGAAGGCAGAACAAAAGGGTGTTTGTATTCATCTGCCCAGTGATTCTGTGATTGCTGATAAATTTGCAGCCGATGCAAATACATCTGTTGCACCCAGCAATCATATTCCTGATGGGTGGATGGGTTTGGATATTGGAGCCAATGCCTGCAGCCAGTTCAGCAACGTATTGCATCACTCCAAAACTATTTTGTGGAACGGGCCCATGGGTGTGTTTGAAATGGTAAAATTTCAGCACGGAACCAAAACCATTGCACAGGCTGTTGCCGATGCAACAAGTGCAGGAGCTTTCAGTTTAGTTGGCGGTGGCGATAGCGTTGCTGCTGTCAATGAATTTGGCTTTGCTGATAAAGTGAGCTATATCTCAACCGGCGGCGGTGCCCTGCTTGAGTTTTTTGAAGGAAAGGAATTGCCGGGTATTGCAGCGATTCATTCTTAAAATTTAAAAGAGAAAAAATAATGCCGTCTTAAAAACCCGGCTTCGTTGACAAAGAGTTGAAACGACAGTCTGTCACCTTTTCTACTGCGGCATTCTTTATGCGGATAAAAGATTCACATCACAATTTGATTCTTTGAATTAAATTTAAACTCAAACTAAAAAACTACAAACATGAAAGCCGGAAGAATTATCACCATTGTTATTGTTGCCGTGTTAGCCCTTTTTTTATTCAGGGGATGCAGTGGCTATAATGGATTGGTTGCACAGGATGAAGTGGTAAAAGAAAAGTGGAACAATGTTCAGAGTGATTACCAGCGCAGATCAGACCTGATCCCTAACCTGGTAAACACAGTTAAAGGCGAGGCAAATTTTGAACAGCAAACCCTGATCAATGTAATTGAAGCAAGATCAAAAGCAACCAGTGTAAAGGTTGATCCCAGCAATATCACACCAGAAAAACTGGCTGAATTCCAACAGGCACAAAGTGGTGTTTCCAGTGCTTTGGGTCGTTTGCTTGCAGTAGTGGAAAGCTATCCCAATCTCAAAGCCAATGAGGGATTCCGCAATTTACAGGTACAGTTGGAAGGAACTGAGAACCGAATTAAAGTTGCACGTAATGATTTTAATGGTGCAGTAAAAGATTATAATACCAAAGTACGCTCATTCCCGATGAACCTGTTTGCAGGCATGTTTGGCTTCAAAGCAAAAGAAGGATTTGCCGCTGAACCCGGTAGTGATAAAGCTCCTGAAGTAAAATTCTGATCACAAAAACGAATGGGTATTTTTTCTTTCTTATCAAAACAAAAGGATTGGTTCACTCCCCAGGAGCATGAAGCCATCGTCAATGCAATTCGTTCATCTGAAAAAAGAACATCCGGAGAGATCCGGGTATTCATTGAAAGCCGTTGCAGTTTTGTTGATCCTGTTGATCGTGCAGTTGAAGTTTTCTTTGGATTAAAAATGGACCAGACCGAAGATCGGAATGGAGTGGTGCTTTATATTGCCATGAAAGATCATCAACTGGCAGTTTTTGGCGATAAAGGCATTCATGAAAAAGTAGGAACTGAGTTCTGGAATAAAGAAGTAAGTAAAATGCTTTCATCGTTCAGAAAAGAAAATTATGCAAACGGCATTGTACAGATTGTTACTGAAATAGGAGAGGCCTTGCTTACGCATTTCCCTTACGAAAATGAAGACAGGAATGAATTACCCGACGATATTGTTTTTGGCCGATAAGTAAATATGAAAATTTTTAAAACCACCATACTTTCTTTTTCTCTTCTTTTTGTAACTGTATTTATTCAGGCACAGGGAATTGAGAAATATATACCTGCAGTTTCAACTCCTGCAAAGTTGGTGAATGATTATATTGATATTCTTACCGCTGAGCAGGAAGAAGCGTTAGAAAGGAAACTGGTGGCTTACGACGACAGCACCTCTAATCAGTTTGTGATTATCACAATTGGCGATATCGGCGATTATGATATTGGCGATTTTGCGACTGCTCTTGGCCGTAAGTGGGGTATAGGTGGAAAAGAATTCAACAATGGGTTAATCTTGGTTGTGTTGATTGATAAAGAAAAAGCGAAACGTAAAGTATGGATCGCAACCGGTTATGGATTGGAAGGTGCTATACCTGATATTACTGCCAGGCAAATCATTGAGAATGATATTATACCCAATTTTAAAGCCAATGATATTTACCGTGGGCTGGATGAAGGAACCGATGATTTGATGAAAGCATCTGCTGGAGAATACAAAGCGCCAGCAGGATACAGTCAAAGAAACAAAAAAAGCGGCGGAAAGACTGTGTTACCCGGTTTTATCATCTTTATCATCATCATGATCATCATTTCAAGAATCAACCGTGGCGGTGGAGGTATGATGAGCAGAAGAGGTTACCGGAGCTGGGGAAATAATGTTCCTCCTATATGGTTTGGTGGCGGAGGAGGTGGTGGCTTTGGTGGCGGTGGAAGCAGCGGCGGAGGCGGTTTCGGTGGCTTTGGCGGAGGAAGCTTTGGCGGCGGCGGGTCAGGAGGAAGTTGGTAAAAAAATTAGACTTATATAATAACAAACAAAGCCACTTCAATTGGAGTGGCTTTGTTTTAAGGTTTAATCTGATCAGCTCTTGATCTTGCTTTTGATATAATCAATTTGTTCCTGCAAAGCATTTACATCTTCGCCGGTTTTTTTAGCTGTTTCTTTTTTACCAATGATCATTTTCAGAAAATTATCAAACACAGGCCCAACACCAAATTGCTCAGGAATGCCATCTCTGAA
>JAYUTS010000072.1:0-9340 GCA_043754995.1 Chitinophagaceae bacterium | reverse complement strand
AAAATGAATTATTCTTTTTTCCAAAGGTAAATACCAAACCAACAGTTGCCTGTTTTGTTTGTGGTATAAAAGAAGGATTCACCTGCATGGATAAATTTTCATTTACTTCAAATGCTTTTAAATGCCCGTCCACAGTGGCATCTACAACGTTCAATCCCCACAGGATTAAAAAAACAAGTACAGAATAATCAACATTTTGCCGCACACCATTTCTATACCGCCTGATCCCTTCAGGATCAACCTGCCTGAACTTTGGTTTCACCAGGATATCATTTGAAGGGATGGTATCCACTTTATACCTGTAAGCATTTCTTGCATCGGTATATTCTTTTACATTGTAAATAAAGAACCCTGCTGCAGTACCCAATGCACCATACACGATGGGTATCTTCCAGTACTTTTTATTATAGGCTTGTCCCCAGCCGGGAACTATGGCAGAACGGATGGTTGCTTTGCGTGGTGAATGTGTTTTTACCGTATCGGTTGATTTAGCATTGATAATGGTATCGGTTTTGAGCACAACATTGCCGCCAACTTTTATGCTGGTAACTTTTTCCTGAGCCATAAGCTGCACTGAAAAAAAAATCGCTGTTATCAAAAAAAGTAATTGCCTCATGTATTATTCTACATCAGTACCCAGGTGTTTCAGGATTTGATTAAACTGTTCTAATGAATAATATTCAATCAAAATACTTCCGTTTCCTTTTTTACTGTGATGAAGTTTGATCCTGGTACCGAATTGTGATGCTAAATTATCTTCAATTCGCTGAAAGGCCTGTGGCAGTGCGTTCTTTACCGATTTATTAACAGGCGATGATTTATATAACTGCCGTACAAGACTCTCCGTTTGCCGGACCGATAATTCTTTTTGTTTGATATGATGAAAGACATAGAGTTGCTTATCAATTGTATCAACATTAATCAATGCTCTTGCATGACCCATACTCAGTTCACCCGAACGAACGGCTAACTGAATATCAGGCGGCAATTTCAGTAAACGTATATAATTGGTAACTGTGGTGCGGTCTTTGCCCATCCGTTCTGCTACCTGCTCCTGTGTGTAATTCAATTCTTCCATCAGGCGTTTATAGCTGAGAGCAATTTCTACCGCATTGAGATTTTCCCGTTGCAGGTTTTCAAGCAGGGCGAGTTCCAGCAATTCCTGGTCGTTTGCCTGGCGTATATAAGCCGGCAGATCCTTTAACCCCGCCAGTTTAGCGGCACGCCATCTTCTTTCACCTGCAATTAAACGGTATTTATTTGTACCGATTCTTGAAACGGTGATGGGCTGAACAATATCATGCATTTGAATACTGTCGGCAAGTTCTTTGAGCGATTGCTCATCAAAATCTTTACGTGGTTGCTTGGGGTTGATCTCTATATCAGTTACAGGAATACGCAGCATGCCTGTTACCGATTCGGTTACAGTTGGTTTCAAATGCCCGGCAGTAGTTTTCAAATCCTCATCAATACTTTGCAATAGCGAACGGATTCCTTTACCTATTGCATCTTTTTTGTTGGGTGATGTCATATACTTATTCAGTTACTGACTGCGAAGTACCTGAAAAAAAACCGAAAAACAAGATGGGACTTGAGTTGTATAGTTGTAAGTTCTAAGTTTTGAGTTTGTCCCTGATCATCTTTGCACAAATGTTGAAATGCTGAATTACTGAAGTATAGTTATAATTGAAAGCCGGGTCTCCCCTCTTGGGAGGGGATGAAGGGGTGGGTAAACCTAAGTTGAGAAAGATTAGTTGTAGGTTTTAAGTTGGCAAATCATTACTTCAATAATGTATATCCCAACCATGTAGCAGCTAAGCCTAACAGTAAACTTCCAATCACATACAAGAAAAACAAACCAATCCGTTGCTGTTGCAGGAGCTGCATGCTTTCGAGCGAAAATGCAGAGAAGGTGGTAAAGCCTCCACAAATACCGGCTGCAAGGAAGATGCGCCAGTTGAGAGCAAAACTTTCATTTCGCAATGCATAAGCAAACACAAGACCAATGATAAAACTGCCAATGATATTTACAAGGAAAGTTGCAAGTGGAAATGATGCATGTTTAAACCAAACTGCAACTGCATATCGCAGCATGCTGCCCAAAGCACCACCTAAACCAACGAGTAAAATATTTTTCAGCATGTTAAGAAGTAGTTAGTCTGGAGCCGATAGTCAGTAGTAAAGAGAGCTTACTACTAATTTCTAACGACTATCGGCTTTCTTAAAGATTCCCGGTAAATGTATAATTAAAATCAACCTGCCATAAACCATCTCTTTTAATCACTTTCACCGGCATTTGTTTGTTTTTATAAGTGTTAGAATAATTTACGATGACTACTGAGTCGCTGACATTTTCAACTGAATGAATATGAATAGCCGACTCTTTATATCCTTCTTTATCTTTCTTACTCATTTCTTCGTTGTACTTCTTTTCAATAATTTCAAGTTCATATAGGTTTAAGCTGTCTTTGAGCATTAACTCACGTGCCCAGTTGTAATCCCCGTCCAACGAACTGCGGATAAACTCAAAAGCAGTACCACGAGCATCTGTTGGACGTTCACGTTCCTGTTTGCAGGCATATAAGCTAATGGCAACAAGAAGTATTATGGAGAATTTCTTCATCATGCCCAAATGTACAAAAGGGTTTTAATTGTAGAATAGTTTTAACAGAGTATGGATAGAAAGACGCCTGTTCAACTTTCTTCATTCAGGTGGAGTTGAAGCGGATTGAAACAGATGATACCGGAAATGATGATGGTTTTCAATTCGTGTGCATTCGTGTAATTTGTGGCATAAAAAAAATCCCGTCTCAAAATTGAAACGGGATTCGGTTGTGCAACTACGCTCATTCAGGGTTGTTATAATGATCATATATAACAAATGAGCTTCGTTGCATTTGTATATGTTGCGATGTAAGTTCTTACTTTCTGTACGGATTCTGCTCTTCATCCAGTTTGTGATCTTTATCATAAGCCCTGATGATGGCTTTCACCAAACGGTGACGCACCACATCTTCTTCATCCAGTTCAATATGACTGATGCCCTCAATGTTTTTCAGGATGTTGATGCCTTTGATCAAACCACTGCGTTGGTTCTTAGGTAAATCAACCTGTGTAAGATCGCCGGTGATAATGGCTTTTGCATTAGCACCAATACGGGTGAGGAACATCTTTAACTGGAGATCAGTTGTATTCTGTGCTTCATCTAAAATGATAAAGGCATTATCCAGGGTACGACCACGCATATAAGCAAGCGGTGCAATTTCAATTACACGGGTACTCATATAATAACCGAGTTTATCGGCAGGAATCATATCATCCAATGCATCATATAAGGGGCGCAGGTATGGATCAATCTTTTCTTTGAGATCGCCGGGTAAGAAACCAAGGCTTTCACCAGCTTCAACTGCAGGGCGTGTTAAAATAATTTTCTTAACCAGTTTATTTTTCAATGCCCTTACTGCCAACGCTACTGCCGTATAGGTTTTACCGGTACCGGCCGGCCCAACAGCAAACATGATATCATTTTTA
This sequence comes from Chitinophagaceae bacterium, assembly GCA_043754995.1. GTDB lineage: Bacteria > Bacteroidota > Bacteroidia > Chitinophagales > Chitinophagaceae > Lacibacter. The sequence goes on along the minus strand of JAYUTS010000072.1, from coordinate 5,809 downwards.
TCAATGGCAGCCACCATCCGTTTCTGATTAACAGTACGGGCTCTTACGCTTCGTCCGTTAGGACCAAACACCAATACATCACTTGGATTACGCTCCACAAAATTGTCAATCGTTTCCTGGTCATCGCCACCAAGAATCTGTTCAAAATACTTTTCACTCAGTTGCCCATTGCGTTCAAGATAGGCAATGAGCAGATCAATTTTTTCTTTGGCCTGGTCCACCTGTTCAGGACTGCCACTCAGTTTGATCTGTGTGCCTCTTGAAAGAATTTTTAAGAGCGGAAATTTTTTCTTGAGAATGTCGAGCTTGCCATTGTTAACACCGAAGAACTCAATAGGGTTTACGGTTTCGAGGTTGATGATTGTTTCAGTCAATGCTTTTTCATTTTAGCGGCAGGTACCGGGATATATATCAGAACCCACCATGTTCACAAAATAGTATCGATTATCAGTTGATACTTCTAACCCTTCCATCTGTTTTCAATATTACTTATTGAAACCTGAATAACATAAAGTTACTTATTAACAACGTGTGGAAAGTGTTAAGTTTTTGTAATACTCTAAACGTTATTTTATACTGAAAGACATGCGGCAGAGCATACAAAACTTTTTCACAGAACTGAAGAGAATGAGAAATAAAGATTCCATCTTTACAATAGTTAATCATTGTTAATTTTTATGCAACGAAAAAAAGCGGATGTAGATGTGGTGAGAGATGTATTACAATTGATGCAGGCTGCAAAACCTGATTCTGTATTCATCAACAGCCTTGCATTTCAATACGAAGAAAGAGGCGGGTTGAGTAAAAAGCAATTGGAAGGCTTGTATCAGAAAGCAGTTAAAGTTGAAACAGTTCCTGAACATAAATTAGCAACACTGGAAGCGATTATCCTCAAGAAGCCCACCAGGGAACGTTCCGCTGCATCGGCTCCTACACCTATGTTTACAAAAGATGAAGCAATTGGATCGGTCATTGATTCTATCCTGAATAAATACCCTCAGCATAAACAGGTACTGTATTTAAAAGTGAAGTATGATAACGATCAAACCTTGACTGCTGCAGAAATATCGGAACTTAAAAGGTTTGAGAAAGTATTAAAGTAAGCTATTCCCGAATCACTTTTCCTTTTACATTAAACCATTGCGGATAAAATTGCTGATGAATTTTTTCTACCTGGTTGCGTTTTACTTTTAAGGTTGGAGTAAGTAAACCATTTTCGATTAACCAGTTTTCTTTCATGATCACAATCTTTGCAAGCAATTCATGATGTTCAAGTGTGCTGTTAACTGTTGACAATAATGCAGATAAACTTTCTTCGAGTTGCTCTTTGGTTTTCGCTTTACCCATATCAGAAAGTGTAACAAGGGCCATCGGCTGAGGAATACCCATTCCAACCACACATGTTTGTTCTATATCAGGATTTCCAAGTATTTTCATTTCAATGGGAGCAGGCGAAATATATTTCCCTTTGTCGGTTTTAAACTGATCTTTAATGCGCCCCGTCACAAATAAAAATCCATCATGATCATACTCGCAGATGTCGCCTGTTTTTAAATAGCCCTCTTCATCAAATAACTCAGCCGTTAGCTCAGGTTCTTTATAATAACCTTTTGTGTTGGCATCGCTTTTTACTCTGAGCTCACCTTCTTCAGTAATTTTTACCTGCAACCCTGCAAAAGGTTTTCCAACAGAACCATGCCTGAATTCATAAGGCCGTTCAAAATGTGCATACACACAATCTTCTGTCATGCCTAAGGCTTGTACAATTTTAATATCCAGTTTGGCAAACCATTTAAGTAATTCAACAGAAATGGGAGCAGAGGCGCTGTAAATATGGGTTGCTCTTAACAGACCTAATTTCTTTTGAATACTTTTTTTGATAATACCACTGATGATGGGAATGGACAACAGCAGATTTAATTTTTTCTGGGGTATTTTTTTCAACACGCCTTCCCTGAACTTTCCCCACAACCTTGGAACTGCAAAGAAAATATGCGGCTGCACTTCTGCTACATTCTTTGCAAATGTTTCAATGGATTCAGCAAAAGAAATAACAGATGCATTGTAGATGCCGTTCATTTCAATACCAATGCGTTCAGCAATATGACTGAGTGGTAAATACGAAAACAAAAAAGTTCGTTTCACTAACCGTAACTCTTTGATAGCAGCATGCATAACGGTATCAAAATTTCCTGCTGTATGAATGACTCCTTTTGGTTTCCCTGTTGTACCGGATGTATAAATGATGGTAAGAATTTCTTCCCTGCTCCAGTTGTACACTTGCTGCAATGGAGTTGCTTGTGCAATGAGTTCATTCCAGTTATGTTTTTCTTTTCGGCCATAATCATCAAAGGAAATGCGAGTAAGGTTTACATGGATGGCAGCTTCCTGCGATGCAAAATCATCGAGCTTGCCTATGAAGATGGCTTTTGCATCACTATGTTCAAGGATCGGTTGAATAGATGCAGCAGTCAACGTGGGATAGATAGGAATAGAAACACAGCCCGCCATCATTATAGCAATGTCTGCCATCATCCAATGTGCACAGTTTTTTGATAAGATGGCAATATGACTTCGTTCTGGAAGGTTGAGTGTTTTAATTGCAGTTGCCATTCTTCTGCATTCGTCTCCTGCTTCTTTCCATGTCCATGTTTTATATACGCCATGAAATGGCTGTCGGAGAAAAATTTCATTTGCAAATTCCTCTTCGTTCTTTAAGAACTGGTAAAGCGGGGTGGAGTTGGGCATGGCAATCAGTTTAGTAAACTAATCTACTGAAATTTTTCAGAGTTAGACCAAAACGATTGCAGTGATACTTAAAAATTTATTGTTTCAGAAAGCGAAGTGACCGCTGATCTCCTTTGCCATTGACAGCGGTTAATATATATTGACCAGCCGGTAAAGTATTCAGCTGAAGATTGATTTGATTTGTACCCGACTGCACTTGATATTGTTGTAAACTGTATCGCTTACCTGTATAGTCAGTAATAAAAATGTGAAGACGGTCAGTTTCTGCAGAAGAAATACTGAGAACAGCACTTGAATATACAAGTGATGGAAGGATTACATTTAATTCAAAACCTGTGCTTGCATTCAGCACAGCCACCGTATATGAATGAATAAAACTGTTAAAAGGAGTGATCATCCTGATGCGATAGTAATTGGTTCCTTCTCTGCGTTGAAGATCTGTATAGTCAAAAGGCTGCGTACAACGCAGTTGATCAGCGTTGACTGATTCCAGCACGGTGAAATTTCTGTTATCGGTTGAATGTTGAATTTCAAAGGTAGCTTCAGTTGTTTGGCAGGGCGCCAGCCATTTCAATAAATTGCTTTGGTTTGTTTTTTGCGCCTGGAAATATTTCAGTTCAATAGGAAATATAAGAAAGGGATCATTGGCTTGTGAAAAGCATGATATATAAAATAAAAAAAATGCTATGAGGAGAGTTGATTTTTTCATGACTGGTTTGTGTGGTAAAGGTAATATCACTGTTACAGGAATCAAAGTCGTACAGCCGACAATTTGCATACATACGGAAATGAGATCATCTGCTTACCACCTTGCCACAATCTTAAAATTCACCAATCTCGGCGTTAAGCGATTGGGGATAGAAAAGATAGTGTTGCTGAAATCTTTGATGAGCAAATAGGAGATCGTATTAGGCCGGTCAATCACGTTAAATACTTCTAAACTCGCCCATATATTATTAAAACCTCTGAAAGGGTTGCGGCTCCTGCGTTTGCTGCGTTCTGCATCTAACAACAATGCACTGAATCCAAAATCAACACGGATGTAGGGATCAATGGTTAATGCATTACGGTACTTCACACTGTTGGGAATATTGTACGGAAGATTGGTGCCATACAATAAATTCATAGAGAATTTAAAATTCTTATTGGTTGCCAAATAATCCTGGTAAAACAGACCCACTGTTAAGAAGCGATCAGTTGGTCGCCTGATCCATCCGCCTTGAACCAAGGTGCTGTCAATGGGTTTATTGGTAGAGTCCAATTTATAATTATACCATTGATCGTTGTCTAAATTTTCCCTGGTACGCATCAAACCAATACTCAGCCAGCTTTCTGCATCTTTCACCAGTTCACCAAACAATCTTGCTTCAACACCTGTTGCATAAGCCTTGGCACTGTTGCTGCCGAAATAACGGATACGAACATTGTCAACATCATAAGGCACCACATCATACATATGTTTGTAATAAGCTTCGACTTGTAATTTAAACGGACGTCCGCCCCAACCTTTGAAATTATAATCAATACCTGCCACTGCCTGCCAGCTTTTTTGTGCACGCACATTTTTATTTACTGTTCCATCATAACTACGCAGTTCACGGTAAAACGGTGGCTGATGATAAGCGCCTGCTGATGTACGGATGATGATATCTTTTTTCCATTTTGGTTTGAAGGCAAACTGAATTCTTGGCTGCACCAATACTTCATTGTTGAGTGTATTGTAATTGTAACGCACACCAACCTGCAACGTCATGTTGAGTGAATCATTCAAAATAAAATTATCCTGCACAAAGCCATGTGTGCGAAAGAAAGTAAAACTAGATGCAGATTTGATGACTTTGCTTAACTGCAGCTGACTGGGATCGAACGGCAATGTATAACCGGCACTGTCCTGCAGTTCCCATTCATTTAATTTGTCATCGATGGTTTGGCGTTCGAGGCTATGTCCCCATTGAACAAAATGTCTTCCTTTTTCAAGACTTCCTTTATGTGTAGCATTTTGTATTTGTATGTTGAGACGGTTGCGTGCATAATTCTGAAACACACCTGCACCCAAGGGATTAACGATTAAACCAAAACTTGCACGGCTACGGTCGAAATCCCTTTCTCCAAATAAATAAGCTCCCTGTATGTCAAATGATTCTTCTTCTTTGTTGCTGAACTGGCTCAGCATCCATTTCAGTTTCAGATTTTTTCTTGGTTGATAGTTAGCAGCAATGCCAAACATATTAGTGCTGTACTGATCCCGTTCACCACCGGCAAAATAAATATCCAAACCGAGATTGGCTGTAAAGAAAGGAGAGAAGACAGAAGCTGTTTGACTGCTGAATTCAGGATTGAGTTTGAATTGTGTTTTTGATACATTGGTCATGGCTTCAAACATCCATTTGGTATTGGGCTGCCAGGTAATATATCCCTGCAGATCCTTACTGGATGGAACATAATTCCCTTTTGTTTGCTGGCTGCTCAATAAGTTTTGATTGCTCCGGTTCCTTGCACCAATTACAAAACTTACTTTATCATTTTTGGTTGCTCCTTCAAAATGCAAACCCTGCTCCAGCAAAGAAATATAAGCAGAACCTCCAAAAGCTTTTGGCCGTTTGTATTGAATGTCCAGTACACTACTCATCTTATCACCAAACCGTGATTGAAAACCGCCATTGTAAAATGTAAGTGTACGCACCATTTCCGGATTGATAAAACTCAAACCTTCCTGTTGCCCTTGTCTTACGAGGTAGGGACGAAATACTTCAAAATCGTTTACATAAATTAAGTTCTCATCATAATTACCGCCACGAACAGAATATTGTGAAGTAAGTTCATTGTTACTGCCAACAAATATTTTGATCAAAGCTTCCACACCACCTGTTGCCGATGGCAGTATCAATGCATTTTTTGGATTGATGCGGTAAGAAGATGATTCGGTACGGATGCGGTCATCTTTTACCGTTACTTCCTGTAATTCCGTTACACCTTTTTCTAAACGAAGCACAATTCGTTCTTCTTCATTTTCATTGAGAAAGAAATTGCGCTGTTCTGAACGGTAGGAGCTGTAAGTGAA
>JAYUTS010000071.1:0-25973 GCA_043754995.1 Chitinophagaceae bacterium | reverse complement strand
CCGCATCATAGCGTCTGCGAATTTAAGCATTACGGCTTATCGTAACTGCCGGGCAACAGTATCCTGTTGTAATCCCATGTACTGGCAGAACTCTTCAAAAGTAACAACCTGGTGTTGTTGCTTCTTGAGCTGCTCTTTAATCTTCTTAATAAGATTTCTGCCATACCTATGTAAGCTATCCTCTAATGCTATATTAAGTTTAAAATGTAACATAAACCTCACAGATTCTGTTTGTAGATTGTTTCATTTCATTTACCTGCTTTAAAGACTGTGAGGTTTATGCGAATTAGGTTTACCTTAACGCTAAGTTTATTTTTTGTTTGCCGATGGAATTTGTACAGGAGTACCAATGCTTATTGGTACACCAAAATCAGGTGTGCCATCTGCTCTCCATGTAAACTTTTGGGCACGAGGCGTACGTTGTTTTCCGCAACCCTGCCCCGGCTTACTATTGGCATGGTACAATATCCAGTCCTCTTTACCATCAGGCGATTTAAAAAAAGAATTATGCCCCGGCGCATACACTTTATTCTCTACACTTTTTTTAAACACAGGTTGCGGATTTTTTTTCCAGGAAGCTGAATCCATCAAATTACTTTTTACATTTGCAAACAGCATTCCCAACGCATAATATTCCGTCCAACAACCGCTGGCAGAGTAAATTAAAAACAGTTTTTCGTTCTTCGCTAAAATTTGTGGCCCTTCGTTCACACTCACATGCGGCACATCATTGGGATTATTCAAATCGCCATGTGTTTCCCAATCTAATTGAGGGCTTGAAATTTTCACCCTGGTACCTGTTGTTGTCCACGGATTACTCATGGCGCAGATATAAATATTCTGTTGAAAATTTATATCCCCGTCCCAGCCAGACCATAGCAGGTACAGTTGACCGTTATGGTTATATACTGTGCCATCAATACTCCATTTATCTCCGGGGGTTGTAAGTTTTCCTTTCATTATCCATTCGCCTTTTAATGGGTCAGCCGAACTGTTTTCGAGTACCCATAACCGGTGGCTTTCATTCCGGCCGCTGTCTGCTGCAAAATAAATATACCATTTGCCCTGCAGCCAGTGTATTTCCGGCGCCCACAACTCTTTAGAATAAGGGCCTGTAGCAGGTGGTGTAAAAACGATTTTCTTTTTTGCTGTTTTGAGTGAAGCGATGCTTTTAGTTTTCCATACGGTAATATTTTTTCCCGTGGTATGGGTGTAATAATAAAAACCATTTTTATAAATGCACCAGGGGTCGGCGCCTGCCGGTAATAAAGGATTGGTAAATGTTTTTGATTGCTGGGCAGTTACATCAATTACAAAACAGCAAGAAAAAATAAGCAGGCAATAAAAGAAATTTCTTGTCATTTTATAATTTTTATGAGCCAGGGTTTAGAATATCTATTTGGCTTCATTGGCGTCGCACACTTGTACGATATATCTCTATGCAACTTTTCCCAAACAATTTTACTGTTCTGCTGCATGCAAATTTTCACAGAGGGTCAATTTGAATTTCCCCGTTTTACTTCTTTACTGAAAATTTATATACACTAACAGTGTTGTAAGTTTTTCCTGGCTCCAATACAGTTGAAGGAAAAGCAGGCTGATTGGGTGAGTCAGGAAAGTGTTGTGTTTCCAAACAAAAAGCTGTCCTGAAATCATCTTTGCCACCACCTTTCATACTGTTTTTCGATTGCATAAAATTGCCGCCATAAAACTGCAGCCCCGGTTCTTCAGTATATACATCCATCACAATATTTGTTTTGTCGGCAGTAACTGTTGCTGCATGATTCAATCCTGCTGCTGTATTTTTATTCAGCACAAAATTATGGTCGTACCCATTGCCATTTTTTAATTGTTCATCATTGGCACCCACATTTTTTCCAATAGCAACAGGTGTTCGAAAATCAAATGGCGTATTGGCAACCGGGATCATTTTACCCGTGGGTATAAGCGTTGCATCTACCGGTGTATAATGATCTGCATTAATCATTAATACATGATTGTTGATGGTGCCGCTGCCTGCTCCGTTTAAATTAAAGAAGGCATGATTGGTAAGGTTGACTACTGTTTTTTTATCAGTAAGCGCTTCATAGGTTAGCTTCAATTCATTATCATCTGTTAATTGGTAAATTACTTTCACCTGCAAATTGCCGGGGTAACCTTCTTCCATATCTTTTGACAAATAAGTAAGTTCTAAGATGCTGTCACCAACTTGCCTGGCATCCCAAACTACATACTGAAAACCTTTTTTTCCTCCATGCAAGGTGTTAGGGCCGTTGTTGGTAAACAATGAGTATTGTTTGCCATCCAGTGAAAATTTTCCTTTGGCAATACGGTTGCCATAACGGCCAATAGTGGCGCCAAAGTAAGGCTCTGTACTGGTTTGATATTGCAGCACACTGTCAAAGCCAACAGACACATCTGTTAAGTTGTTATCCTTATCAGGCACCAGCAAGCTTACCAGTCTTCCACCATAATTGGTAATAGCAGCCTGCATATTGTTTTTATTTTTCAGCACATACAAATCAGTTTGCTTTCCATCAATCAGTTGCTGAAAGGCAGCTTTAGAAGGAAGCAACTGCTTCTCCTGCAACTTGCTGCTGTCAGCTTTGTTTGCAGAAGATGATTCAGGTGCACTGTTGCAACTTGTAATTGTCATTATAAGAAAAATTGAAGAGGCCAGGTTAAAAATATTCATAAGAAGGTTCTATTAATGATTTAGTTTATTCTTTGTTTTTCCTGCGTTAAACTGAAAACTGTATTGGTTTTTTCAACAACGGCAGATAACTGCATCATTCCTATGGCAGCAATTCACAAGCCAATAACATTTTGAGCAATCTATTACTTGTATTATTCACCCGAGGGAACTTTTATACCCACGCCAATTTTTACAGGGCTTCCAAAATTGGGTGTGCCATCCGTGTTCCAGGTAAATTTCTGGATGCGAACATTTCTGTTGGTACCGCATCCTAAACCAGTGCTGTTGTTTGCATGATACATCAACCAATCCTCTGTACCATCAGGTGATTTGAAAAATGCATTGTGGCCAGGACCAAAAGCATTACTTGCCGGGTTTTTTAAAAATACTGGCAACTGGTTTTTTGTCCAATCAGCCGGCAGCATTGGATTACCTCCATTGGCCAAACTAAGCATACCCAATGCATAATCATCCGTCCAGCAGCCACTGGCAGAAAAAATCATAAATACTTTTCCGTTGCTGTTCTTTATTATTTGTGGCGCTTCGTTTACTGGGCCACCGTTAGTTTCCCATGACAATTCGGGTTTTGTAATCATCACTGCCGGGCTTTGTAAAGTCCATGCGTTTGTCATTTTAGCAATGTAAATATTTTGATTTTGCACAGCAGGATTGGGGCGGCCGCTCCATAAAAAATAGTTGCTTCCATTATATTCAAGTACAGTTCCATCAATTGCCCAAAAATCTGAATCGGTGGTAAAGATGCGGCCTTTATCAACCCATGTACCGGTGAGTGGATCTGCACTGCTGTTTTCTAATACCCAGGTGCGTTGTGTATTATCCGGGCCTGCGCCTGCTGTGTAATACACATACCATTTGCCATCTGAAAAATGCAACTCCGGTGCCCACACATTTTCAGCATTGGGTGATCCTGCCGGTGCTTTAAATATTTCTTTGCTTGTTGCTGTACCAAGTTTAGAAACTGCATTTGTTTTCCAAATGACTATCCTGTTTCCAACGGTATGCAGGTAGTAATAAAAATTATCTTTATAAATAACCCAGGGGTCAGCACCATTGATAATAGGGTTAAAAAAAAAATTGGGGTCAGAGGGATTTGGAGGCACCGGTGTTCCCCCGTTTTTTTTACCACAAAAAGAAAACAATAAGGAGCTGCACACAACAGCTATTAAAAGTGCAACTATTCTGTTTGATAATTTCATTGCGATACTTTTATATTATCAACCCTGCCCCTTCTCCCAATGAAGAAGGGTAACAGAGCTGATTGATTATGACACCGACTGCTTAATAAAATTACTTTTTATTTCGTGCTGTTATTATTTTAATGAAATCCACTTCGGCTTTATTGTAGGGTGTACCATCGGCCCTGAATACATCATGAAACCATAATTCAGGTTCGGCAGTATATTTTTTATTCCAGCTATCCCATGGATAAATTGTGTTTGTTTTACCAGCTACCAGTCCCCAATTATAAGCGGCTACATTATATTTTTTAAAAATGGGTAAAGAGCCTTCAAAAAAACTTCCATTGCCACGGCTCATGTATTCTGTATTTAATAAAGGCTTGCCATAGCGTTGTAAAAGAATAATTCGCTTTTCCAGTTCGGCAGGGCCATCGTAATTGTGAAAACTGATAATATCTGATTGTTCTATTTGAATTTTTTCCCAAATTTTCAGCGAATCATGACTGCTCCAGTTGCCCATCCATATACCGGAAGTAAGCGGTTGTGATGGATTTACACTGCGGCACCATTCAAATACTTTTTTTAACAGAGGGGCAACGATGAGTCCTTTGTTTTTGGGTTCGTATTGTCCATAACTGCCGGGGTTAATATTATCCGGTTCATTCCACACATCCCACACCAGCACCCTATTATCATTTGCAAATTGTTTTACTACTGCTTTTACATAAGCTTCAAGGCGTGGATATTGTGTACTGTCTTTTAATGCTTCCAAACCGGGGCTTTGCACCCAACCTGAATTATGAACATGTGGTTGTGGTTCCCTCTGCTTACCCAGTTTTGGAAAAGGATCCCACACAGAATCAAATAACACGAACATTACTTTTATTTGATGCCGGCTGGCAATGTCCAGAAAAATATCCATGCGTTTAAGAAATCCTGGAGCATCCTGCTGATACAATAAGTCGTGTAAAAAAACCCTGATGGTATTCATTCCTATTGAAGCAGCCCACCCAAGTTCTTTGTTGATGGTTGCTGTATCAAATGTTTCTGCCTGCCACATTTCCAATTGATTAATGGCTGATGCAGGAGAATAATTGCACCCAACTAACCAGGGCTGCTGGCTGTACCAACTTTGGGCCTGCTCTTTTGTCCATACGTTTCTGGACGTTTTACTTTCAGGTGCACAGGCATTAAGCACCAATACAAAAAAAACAGGTAGTATTTTTTTATAGAACAGCATGAAAAAAAATTTAATTATTGGCAAAAGAAAGAGCGATTTTTTTTATGAACCGCTTTGAATAACAACAATAAATGGTTTAACCATAAAATATAGTTGCTGCACGTTTTGCAGCAACTATATTTCTTGTATTACCAATTTTGATTTTGTTTCAAATTGGGATTGATATCAATTTCTGACTGCGGTATGGGCATGTATTTGTTGCGGCCAAGAATAAAATTATTAAACTCAGGGTCACGTGCTTTCAACTCTGCCAGTTTAATTGCATCATCAAAATAACCCCAGCGTGCCAAATCGTTCCAGCGAAGCGATTCACCTGATAATTCAGTAATACGCTCATGCTCTAATTGTTTTAAAAACTGTGCCTGTGTCATACCCGGCATTACAACAGATAATTTTCTTAAACCAGAACGCTCTCTCACCCTGTCAACAAATGCATAGGCTTCTGCAGTACGGTTAGCACCATTCAATGCTTCTGCATACATGAGCAATACATCTGCAAAACGAATAACACGGAAATTGATAGGGCTGTTGAAAACTTCAAATTGATTTATGCGGAAATAATCATCCAGGTACTTACGGTACCAAACTCTGTTCTTAATATTGTTATCATAATTTTTTGAGGTGAAAGTGGAGCCGTAAACGAGGCTAAAGTTGGGCCCTCTTTCATCAGTAGAATCATACAGTGCTGTTTCAGCAAGTCTGGGGTCCCTGCCTCCGGTTGCGGTATTTTCCTTCAAAAATTCATGTACTACCCAGCGGTGCATGTTGGCATCATTAAAACCATGACCGGGCGGTGCAAAAAACGGAGCCCTGCTGGTACCTACATTGGAAGTAGGGCCATCATCGCCACCATTTTCAGGTCGTTGTTTAAATTGTATTTCAAATACGGATTCCCTGTTGTTTTCAGTAGTATGTCTAAAGTTATCAGAGTAATTGGTTTGTAACCCGTAATTGGCCTGGCCAGGCCCTGTAATCAACCATTCCAATGCAGTAATCGCCTGTGCATACTCCTTCTGCTGTAAATGAACCCTGCCTAACATGGCATAAGCGGCCCCTTTAGTGGCTCTGCCAACTTCTTCACCGGTATATGAAACCGGCAAATTACTTGCAGCTTCAGTAAGATCATTTTCAATTTGCAACCACACCTGGTCCTGTGGCACCTGTGAAGGTTTATCATCTGGCTGTGATGGCTTCAATATCAGGGGTATATTACCCCAGATAGTTACAAGGTTATAATAATACAGCGCTCTTATAAATTTTGCTTCTGCCAGGTATTGCTTCTTTAAAGTTTCATCCATTTCAATAGCAGGAACATTGGCCAGTACCTGGTTTGTTCTGTACACACCACGCCAGTGATGGCCCCAGGTATCAAAGTTCACTTCGAAACTGTATTGAGTAATATTTAATGCACTTATGCTGCGTAATTCATTCCACGGGCTGGTGGAGTAACCATCATCGGAGCGAACGTCAAAATAGTAAGGTGTCCATCTGGAACCTGGTGAGCCATTTCTGTAGAAATTACCATATACTGCATTGATGCCTTTAAGTGCATCGGCTCCCGTTTTCCAGAAGTTTGATTCATCAATCCGGTTGGGGTTTTCAATTTCCAACTCAAGGCTTTTTTTGCAGGCTGTTACCGAAACCATCAGCGCAGCAACTATAAAGTATTTAAATATGTTGTTCATTTCAAAAGAATTAAAATTGATTAAAACTGATTTTTTAGAAACCAAACCTTACTCCTGCAGAAATAATACGCAGTGCAGGATATTGCCCGTTATCAAGACCTCTTTCAAAAATGTTTACACCAACAATATCCGGGTCAAGCCCTGTGTATTTAGTAATGGTGAGCAGGTTTTGTCCGCTCAAATAAAAATGACAATTATTAAAACCGATACGCTTAAGTGAACCTTCCTTAACGGTATAACCTATTTCTACATTTCGTAACCGCAGGTAGCTTCCGCTTTCTAACCAACGGTCGCTTTGAGGTAATACATTATATTGAATTCCTCTGTCGGGTGCACCTATGGCTGCACGTGGCCACTCATTACTTTGATTTTGAGCAGTCCAAACTTGTGCTCCTTTACGAAAGTTGGTGTTTTGGTCCATACGATCTACATTATAACGGGGGCGGTTGTATAGTTGATTACCCACCACTGCATACCATTGCATGTTAATGCTGAAATTTTTATAGGTAGCATTTAATAAAAGACCTGCTTCCCATTTTGCCCATGGGCTGCCAGCGTAATAGCGATCTTTGTCCAGGTCAAGCGTACCATTATCATCCACATCTATGTAGCGAATATCACCCGGTTTACTCCAGGGCTGCAACACCTGACCTGTTTTTCCTTTATGTGCATCAATCTCTGCCTGGCTTTGAAAGATGCCAGCGGTTTTGAGCACATACCACTCACCAATAGAACGGCCCAACTGAGTGCGGGCATCGCCTAATTGTGTATATTTTGTAGTAGCATTTCCAAAAGCAATTACTTCATTTCTAATGGTTGTGAAGTTTAAAGTGGCATCCCATCTAAAATCTTTAACAGCTTTAGCACGGTAGGTAACTGCTAATTCAAAACCACGGTTTTGAAGTGTGGCTGCATTTACAGGAGGGTTTCCGCCTGCATTGCCTGTTGTAGCACTTATAGGTAAATCAACAAGCACATCTTTTGATTCTGCTATAAAGTAATCGGCAGAAAAGCTGAGTGCATTGTTGAACATGGATGCTTCCAATCCAAAGTTGGTTGTGTTTTTGCGTTCCCACCTTAGGTTACTGTTGGCTAATTGTGTTACGATGCCGCCAATTTGCTCCACTTGGTTGGGACCAAATACCGCACGGGGAAACGGATTGATTTGTGCATAATACTGCCAGGGTTGTAAAAACTCTGAGTTACCCAGTGAGCCATAAGATACACGTAGTTTGAGGTCGTTAATAGCTTTTACTTTCCAAAAATCTTCTTGGGAAATACGCCATGCAACAGATGCTGAAGGGAAGTTGCCCCAACGGTAATTGCTGCTGAACAAAGAGCTTCCATCCCGGCGAAAGGTAACACTGGTTAAGTACCTGTCCTTATATGAATAATTTACACGGCCTAATAAACCAATGATATTCCATTTACGTGTATAAGGATCTTCTACCGTTGGGTTACCCTCAATTGTGGTAAACCGGTTTGTAGGAAAATTAAAGGTTTGGTTGCTAAAACCAGCCACTGCTGCTATGCGGTGCTCCCCAACTATTTTATCATAATTCAATGTGTGCTCAATTAGTTTCGATTCAAACTCCCCTTGTGTTCTTAATGTTGCCAGCTTATTGTTGTTAGGAGAAGGGGTGCCCTGCCGTACTGTGCCGGGCCTGCGGGTACCTTCACCTTTATCATTTGTTTTTTCCAGTCCAAAATTAAAACGGTAAACCAATCCTTCCATAATGCGGAAATCGAGGAACGCATTACCACGTATTTTGAAATTGTTTTGAACAAAGTGGTCTAAACGTTGTAAGGCGGGTACATTAGCTGTAAGTGTGCTCAGGTAGGCATTGTTTAAACCGATGCCCCAGCCTTCAGGATTTTCGGGGCTAATGTAACGACTTCCCTGAAGTGCTACAACAGGAGGCATTGTTATCATATCAACAAAAGGGTTTACACCTACTCCACCGGCAGCCACCGGGTTCTCCTTCGTCCAGCTAAACAATACATTTTGGCCGATGCTAAAACGACCGAGTTTTGTACTTGTATTTATTCTAAATCCAGTACGTGAAAAATTATTATCAATTACCGGTCCTTTATTATTGAAATGATTTCCGCTTACAAAAAAGTTTATTTTTTTAATGGCCCCGGAAGCAGAGAGATTATATTCACCAATAGCACCTCTACGCAAAAATTCTTTCTGCCAGTTGGTATTAATCGCAGGATCAAAGTCGGTGGAGAGTGAAGTGGGTATGGGTGCACCTGCTGCCTGGTATAAGGTGGTAGCCAGCGTGCGGTATTCATTTACATCCATCATATCATACCGGTTGTGTACCGATTGTACACCTGCCTTTATATTTCCCGAAATAACGACAGGTCCTTTTCTTCCTTTTTTAGTTGTGATGATGATTACGCCATTGGCAGCACGGCTTCCGTAAATAGCAGCGGCAGAAGCATCTTTTAGAATCTGGATGGATTCAATATCACTGGGGTTGAAATCGGGTGTGGCATCAGTGTACATGCCATCAATTATATATAGTGGATTGTTGTTTGCAAAAGTACCAGCACCTCTAATATCAATTTTGGCAGCACCGCCTGGTGTGCCGGAGTTGCGTACCGTAACACCCGGTGTAAGACCCTGGATACTTTCTGCTACTGTATTGGCTGTGTTTCTGTTGGCAGCTCTGGGGTCAATTAATCCCACAGCTCCGGTAAGGTCTTTCTTTCTTACAGTTTGATAGCCGATTACCACCACTTCGTTTAATGAGCCTTCAGCAGTTTCAAGCGTTTCATTAACAGATTCGCCGGTTACCGAAACTTCCTTTGTTTTATATCCAACCGAACTAATCACAAGCACGCTGCCCGTTGGAGCTTCAATGCTAAATGAACCTTTGGCATCTGCCACCACCGTTTTGCCGGTACCTTTAACAGTAATAGTAGCTCCCGATACAGGTTCACCTGATGCAGATTTAATTGTACCATTAATTTTTTGCTGTGCAAATACAGCAGCACAAAGCAATACGGCAACCATTGTGCAAATAGTCTTTTGGAAAAAATGATTTCTTTTTTTCATTCTTAATCGTTTTGGTTTTTAAATACAATTGAGTCCTATACATCAAAAAGAAGAGGTATTTCAAGACAATTCGAAACGTAGAAATGCTTCGTTTTCAATTTTACGGGCAATGCTAAAATGCAAAACCCTGTTTTTGGAAAATGCTGCTTTATTGCAAGTAAAATCGCTGACACATGCAGCTCAAATCAAAGTAGTTGAATGATTGAGTTTTATACAGCAAAATCCGTTGAATGTAAGCAACCTCCTATAATCAAACATCTTTTACGGATGAATAATTACCGTCGTAAAGTAAAACTTTATTTTTTTCAGGTTTCATTCACCCTGTATCATAATTTTTACAGATTGTTTCATTTTGCACCCCCATGCAATAAACAGGGGAACTATTTTCTTTAAATAATCATATCTATTCTTTACAGAAAAAAATATAACTTCCACAGTATGTTTTTAAAAAAACAACTCGTTTCTGTCAGGCTGCTTATACTTGTGTTGCTGCTAATGTGTGTTGCTTCCTTCACCATTGCCCAACCCTTTTTTTTCAGAAGCTACCAGGTAGAGAGCGGGCTTTCCAATAATACTGTGTACTGCAGCACTCAGGACAGCAGTGGGTTTTTATGGTTTGGCACTAAGGACGGAGTAAATCGCTTTGATGGATATCATTTCAAAGTATTTAACATGCATGATGAAGGTCAACCACTGGAAACCAACCTGATTGGATGTTTACTGACAGATAAAAACAACAGGCTGTGGGTGGGTTGTCAAAAAGGTTTATACCTCTTCGACAGGCAAAAGGAACGAATGGTGCGGTTCATTGATTCACTTACAGAAATAAATGCACTGCAAATGGATACACAGGGCCGGCTCTGGTTTATATCCCGGCTTACTCTATGCCGTTATGATTTTGAAACAAAAACAGTAAAGACTTTCCCACCTTCTCAACACTTTAATGCCAGCTCACTCTGCCTTTCAGAAGAAGGTGATATTTGGGTGAGTACTTCTAACGGCTTATTGAAGCAGTTTAATGAAGCCAGCGGAACATTTATAACTTTCAACCTGTTTGTACATTCTCCCCAACCTGCTTCATACGCTATTGTAAAAATTTATGCGGCGGGTAAAGGTGCCATATATGCAGGTACTACCAGCCAGGGATTGAAACGGTTTGATATGGCAACGAGTGATTATACAGATGTACTCACCTTTAATCGGGATAAAACAACTATTTATGTTCACGATATAAAAAAATATACTGATAATGAATACTGGCTTGCAACTGAGTCGGGCATTTTTGTTTATAATACTGGCACAAAAACATTCCTTCAACTCAAAAAAAACCTGTCAGACCCCTATTCACTTTCAGATAATGCAGTTTATACACTGTGCAAGGATAAAGAAGGAGGCATGTGGGCAGGCACTTATTTTGGCGGCATCAATTATTACTCAAAACAGTTTGCCGTTTTTCAAAAATATTTTCCCGATAATTCTTTAAACAGTATTAGCGGCAGTGTGGTTCGGGAAATATGTAAAGATAGTTTGGGAAATTTATGGATAGGGACAGAAGATGCAGGTTTAAATAAAATGAACCTTACTACCGGTGCAGTTACACATTACAAACCATCTGGTGAAAGAAACAGTATTGCTTACTCCAATATACATGGTTTAGCAGTGGCAGGAAATGAATTATGGATTGGCACCTTTGAGCACGGCCTTGATGTGATGGACATCCGCACAGGAAAAATTAAAAAACATTTTATTGCAGGCCCCGGCACTAATGACCTGAAAAGTAATTTTATAGTGAGCCTTCTGCAGACAAGAACCGGAGATATTTATACTGGCACCAGCAATTGCCTGTTTAAATACAACCATAAGATAAATGGATTTGAAAGCGCTGCTAACCTGCCTCCCTATACATTTGTTTCCTGCCTTATGGAAGATGCAGGTGGCACTATTTGGATTGGCACACACGACAGAGGCGTATATTTTTATAACCCGCTAACTAAAGAACAAGGTCATTTTATAAACGAACCGTTCAATTTTAATTCACTCCCCAACAACACCATCAATGCCCTGTATGAAGACAGTAAACAAAACATATGGCTTGCTACTGAAGGAGGCGGGTTTTGCAAATTGAACAGTAACAGAAAACGATTTACCGTATATACTGATAAGAAAGGTTTGCCGAGTAATTTTATCTTTAAGATACTGGAAGATGACAATAAGCAGCTTTGGATAACTACTTCCAGGGGATTAGTGAGTATGAATCCGGAGAATGAAAAGATAACAGTATTTACAAAAGCCAATGGCCTGCTCAACGACCAGTTTAATTATAACTCAGGTTACAGGGATGAGAAAGGCCACTTATATTTTGGAAGTGTAAAAGGTATGATTCGTTTCAGGCCTGATCAATTTTTTACAACCAACATTATACCACCTGTTTTCATAACCGGGCTTCAGGTACAAAACAAAGAATTTGATTTACACAGCGACAGTACTCTTTTACATAAATCCATCTTATATACCGATGAGGTTACGCTTCCTTACAACCGTTCCTCCATCAGCATTGATTTTGCAGCACTGAGTTTTATTTCGCCTGAAATGACTGCTTACAGATACATGATGAAAGGTCTTGGCAATGAATGGACAGAAGTAAAACCCAACAGAAAAATATATTTCACCAGTCTGTCTCCGGGCAACTATGTTTTTAAAATAAAGGCCGGCATCAATGGCAACTGGAGTGAGGAAGAAAAACAATTAAAGATTACTATTTTGCCACCGTGGTGGGCTTCCACCTGGGCATACTTGATTTATGCTCTTGTTATACTTTCAATTAGTTATTATTTGCTCAGAACCTATCACATTATTTCCGAAGACAAAAAGGAAAAAGAAATTTACGAAGCCAAAATTGATTTCTTTACCAACATTGCACATGAAATAAGAACACCGCTCACTTTAATAAAAGGACCGGTTGAAAATTTACTGGAACAAGTAGGCGAAGTGCCATCTATAAAAGAAGATGTTGTTACACTGGAAAGAAACAGTAACCGCCTTATTGCACTTATTACACAAATACTGGATTTCCGGCAAACTGAAACAAAGGGTTTTAGTATTGATTTTATAAAAGTAAATATCACGGCATTGCTCAGAGAGAATTACCTGAATTTTTCGATGCTTGCCAAAAAGAAAGCATTAGATTACAACTTATCTCTTCCTTCGGCCGAAATTTTTGCATTTGCTGATGAAGAAGCGCTGAACAAAATTTTTAGCAACCTCATCAACAATGCTGTGAAATATGCACAACAAACAGTGAACGTACGACTGCTCCCCTTTGAAAATAACACCACAAATGTTATCATCGAAATTGAAAATGACGGGTTGCTGATACCGGATGAAATGCGTGAAAAAATATTTGAACCCTTCTACCGCATGAAAGAAGCGGCAAAACAACAGGGTACAGGCATTGGACTGGCACTGGCAAAATCATTAACAGAATTGCATAAAGGAAGCCTGTATTTAAAAACACCAAAAAATAGTTTGAATGTATTTGTATTGAGCCTGCCGCTGAAACCCGCAGATAATAAAAAATAAACGATATGCTGCCCTTACTATTGTTGATTGATGACAATGAAGAAATACTCGATTTCCTTGAACGGATTTTACAGCACAAGTATGCCATATTAAAAGCATTGAATGGACAACAGGCATTGAAGCTGCTGGAGACAGAAGCTGTGCAGTTAATAGTAAGTGATGTAATGATGCCTGAGGTAGATGGTTTTGAGTTGTGTAAAATAATAAAATCAAACTTTGAATATTCCCATATTCCTGTTATACTGCTTACGGCAAAAAATACCATCCAGTCAAAAGTGCAGGGGCTTGAACTGGGTGCCGATGCGTATATTGAAAAACCATTTTCAAAAGAACACCTGATGGCGCAAATAGCAAGCTTGCTGGCCAACCGCAACAGCATCCGTGAATTTTATGCCAGCTCTCCGTTGGTAAATATCCGCAGCATGGCGCATACAAAAGCTGATGAACATTTTTTAGAAAAACTGGATGCCGCTATATGCAAAAACATTGAAGATGCCGATATGGATGTGGAGAAATTGGCGAAAGCAATGAACATGAGCCGCATTACCTTATACAGAAAAATAAAAGCCATCTCTGTATTAACACCGCTGGAAGTAATCAATATCACCCGGCTGAAAAAAGCTGCCGAACTGCTGGCCGAAGGAACCTATAAAATTTATGAAATTGCAGATATGGTGGGCTTTAGTTCACAAAGCAATTTTACAAGGAGTTTTCAAAAGCAGTTTGGCATCACACCTACAGAATACCTCCATTCCAAACAGAACGAACGAAAGATTTAGGCGGGTATTACTTTCCGATACAGAACTTGCTGAAAATATAATCCAGCCGGTCTTCATTGGTTATTTCTCCGGTAATCTCTCCCAGGTAATGCAAACACCGGCGGATATCCAATGCAAGTAAATCAACCGGTAATTTGTTTTCCAATCCTGCATTAATTTCATTCAATGATTTATCTACTTCCTGCAATGCAGTATAATGACGGGCATTGGTAATAATAGTGCTTTCTGTATGAATGCTTCCCTGTATAATCTTATCTGCCAGACGTTGTTTTAATACATCAATGTGCATTTTAGATTTAGCTGCGATAAATAAAACAGCATCGCCGGAAAACTTTTGCTGCATGTCGCCTTCATCAGTAAGATCAATTTTATTGCCAACAGCAATAAATTGTTTGTTGAGTTGTTTTACTTCATCCAAAGCCTTTTCCAGTTCGGCTTGTGATTCAGTATTTACATCAAACAAATACAAAACCAGATCAGCCTGTTCCATTTTCTCCATACTCTTTCCTACGCCAATACTTTCAATTTCATCCTTGCTTTCCCGGATACCTGCAGTATCAATCAACCGGAATAAAATACCATTGATGTTGACCACTTCTTCAATAGTATCTCTTGTTGTACCTGCTATTTCACTTACAATAGCCCGGTTCTCATTCAGCAATGTATTCAGCAATGTAGATTTACCTGCATTGGGTTTGCCAACAATGGCAACACTTACGCCATTCTTGATTACATTACCCAGCTCAAACGATTCTAACAGCTCATGCGTTACTTTTTGGGCCTGCTGAATCAACGCAAAGAATTTTGTACGGTCTGCAAACTCCACATCTTCCTGGCTAAAATCAAGTTCCAGTTCAATCAATGCAGAAAACTGAATCAACTGTTCCCTTAAATTTTTTAATACAGTTGAAAATCCGCCACGTATATTATGCAAAGCAGTTCTTGCACTTGCTTCAGTATTGCTGGCAATGATGTCTGCCACTGCTTCTGCCTGTGTAAGATCAAATTTACCTTTGAGAAATGCCCGTTGTGTAAACTCACCTGGTTTGGCTAACCGTGCACCATACTTAATAATGGTATTGATTACCTGTTCCTGAATGAATGATGAACCATGACAGGAAATTTCAATCACATCTTCACCGGTATAACTTTTTGGATTTTTAAAAAGCGATACAACAACTTCGTCCAATACGTTTTCTCCATCTTTTAATAAACCAACATGTAGTGTATGTGTATGTTGTTGCGACAGATCTTTTGATGGAAACAATTGATTGATGATGGGAATCGATTTGCTGCCGCTTAAACGTATAACTCCAATTGCACCAATGCCGTGTGGTGTAGCTAATGCAACAATTGTATCATCCCATCCTGAAAGTTTTCCAAGCATGCTGCAAATTTAACGGATGCAATTGAACCGCAGCATTACTGCCGTGGCTTCTCCTCAATCAACACATATTTGCTGATGGCGTTAATAGTCATTTTATCTAATACATCAATCAGTTCTTTGTAATTCGACTCTTTGGTTGGTTGAATAAGAACGGTGTATTGACTGTCGGAACCCAACTGTTGAATAATGCGTTGGCGTTTATCGAGTAAAAGATCTCTTAAAGAAGGGTTACTATACAGATAGGCAGTTCCCTTTGCAAGGATATGTTGTTCATTTCCTTCCAGGTAATCTACAATGCCATTTTCTTTTAGTGTGAGTGTAATGGTTGCTGACACAGGCGATTGAACAGTTGAAATGGAATCATCGTCAGGTACATGCAATTCAAATGCTTTTTGTTCCATCAACGAAGTAGTAAACACAAAAAAGCTGATGAGTAAAAATCCAAGATCAACCATAGGAGCAAAATCAATACGGATAGTTCGTTTATCATTGTTGGTTTCAACTGCACTCATAAAATTGTTTTGAATGAGATGAAAGCATAGGAAAAATCCATAGAATGATTAAACTTAATAAACCCACCCCTAAGTCCCCTCCCGGGAAGGGATAAAAAAATCCCCACCAGAATTCTGATGGGGAAGTTTGCTTGTATATTCCTTCTTGATAAAGGTTATGGTTGTTCGTCGGGCAAACGGAACGTAATTTTCTGGCGGCGCCATGCTTTTACCTGGCGGCCATTTTGAATAGCAGGGATCCACTTCGGTCCACGCTTGATTGCATTTACTGCAACTTCAGCCAATTTGGAACCCTTCATGGTTAATGCTTCCACGTTACTCACAACACCTTCTTTATCCACGATAAACTGAATTTCACAGGTACCGGCTTGACCGTCTTCTGTTAATTCATCAATGTTCTTTTCTACCTCACGTTGTACAAACTGATTCCATTTTCCTTCACCACCCGGAAATTGTGCTTCCACTTCAACCTTTGTAAACACCTGGTTTTCATCAACCGGAGCCTCCGTTACTTTTGCTTCCACTTCCACCTTTGGCGGGTTAACCACTTCGGGGTCTTTAATCCCCTCCTGATCAATTTTACCAACGTTTTCAATAACAGCCTGTTCTTTCACCTCATTTTTTTCTTCAAATTTTTCATCCTCCACAATTTTTGGCGGAGTGAATTTTTGAATTTCAATTTTTGGTGGCTCCTGCTTTGGAGGTGGCGGAGGTGGTGGCTCTATTTTTTCCGGCTGATCCTGCTTAATATCAGCAAGAGTTACATCCTGCACTTTTACTTTGTTCTTATCGGCTGCCCCTACACTTCTACCTACAATTACAGCAACGAAAATAAGAAGTGCAGTACCTGCTGTAATCAACAAGGCAGTTCTTAGCCTTTTATCGTAGTTTTTTCGGAGTTCATAAGCACCATAATCTTTATTCCTGCCTTCGAACAGGATGTCAAGGAAATCGGCACTTAATATTTTATTTACATCCATAATTTACAATTGTGTTTTAAATTAGATGCTTATTTGTTCATTTTTCCATAAACTAATTTCCACCAGGAGCAGGCGGTGTTGAACCTTCGGTTGCGTTGATCAGTTCCACTTCACCAGGAAAAATATCAACTACCGCATATCGCTTGATATCCGCAATCTGCATTTCATCCAGCATATCCACCACGTTTTTATACACCGAATTGTCATTGGGCTTAATAATAACAACCAGGTCCTTCTCAGGTGTATTTGCCTTCTTCCTCAATATTTCGGCACGGATATCCTTAAAATTTGAAGATTTAAAATTTGACCCGTCAGGAAGCAATTGACCTTCATAAAAATAAACATGATTATCTTTTCCCAGCAATACGGTAAATGCACCCGAGGCTTTTGCCTCACTTTTTTCTTCTTCCTTAGCTGTATCATCTGGCACATTGAGTTTAAACGCTTTTGGCGTGCTCATGGTGGTGGTGAATATAAAGAACGTAATTAACAGGAATCCAAGATCAACCATCGGTGTCATATCCACCTTGGTGTCTTTTCTTGTCTGTTTTTTGACCCCCGGGCCTTTCTTATGACCCCCACCTTCCGGTGCTGCTATTTCTGCACTCATAGCTCAGTTATTTAAAATGATAAATGTTGTTTAACTCTTTGGTTGTTCTCTTTGTTTTTTATACAAAGGTGTTCCGGCTGGCACACCTTCTAAAGCCGTAATAAGTTTAAAAGAAAAAATACCATTCTTTTTAAATGCAGCCAGTACATTTTTAAAATAAGGATATTTAGTTGCGTTATCCCCATTCAGCATTACATTTTCCGGTTTACGGCCCCCTGTTCCTGTAAGCAATGCATTTAAATAATCGTTTAATTGATTATTCAATGTATCCTGAACCGGAATACCCGGTTGATTGAAGGATTTATATTCTGTATCATTCAATGCTAAAAATGATTTCAACTGTGTAACTGGTACACCAATGCCACCTACAGAAAACTTAACAAAAGCGGAAATGTCTGCAGGAGTGAGTCCTAAGCCTTTCTGACGGTTTAATACCTCTGCAGTTAACTGCGCTTTTTCTTTCCCTTCTTTATCAGGACTAAAACTTACAAATACTTTACCATCCTTATCAAAAGAAACTTTAAACACATCTTTCTCCGGTTGATTTTCAGAAGAAACAGAGTTAGGATTTTCAATTTTGATTACTTCCGGCGGTTTAAATTTTGTTGCAAGCATAAAAAAAGTAAGAATCAGAAATGACAGATCCACAAAGGCTGTCATATCTACCCAGGTACTCTTTTTAGCAATTTTATTGAGTTTAGACATTTACTGAGAAGTTTTGTAATGAAAGATTCAATAATTCAAAAAATCCATATCAACTCATTCAATTACTTGTATTGAGTTGCAAAACTTTGAGTTAATGTAAAACTTGTTTCATCGATACCATACGTAATGGAATCAATCTTTGTTGTAAATAAGTTATACATAATCAATGCAAATGATGAGGTAGCAATACCCAAGGCTGTGTTGTACAAGGCCTCTGAGATACCAATTGCCAATGCCGTTGCATCACCTCCACCACCTGCTTCACCCAAAGCTCCGAAAGAACGGATCATTCCCAATACCGTACCCAGGAGGGCAATGAGGGTACCGAGAGATGTAATGGTAGATAAGAAAACGAGATTTTTAGAAAGCATGGGTAATTCCAAGGCAGTTGCTTCTTCTACTTCTTTTTGTATAGCTCCGATTTTTTGTTCATGATCCATAACCGACTCAGTTGTCATTTCACGGTATTTTTTTAACCCGGCTTTCATCACATTACCAACTGATCCTTTTTGCTTATCGCATTCTGCAATTGCAGCATCAATATTTTTGTTTGCCAGGTGGTACTGTACTTTACGAATAAAGTCTGTTGCACTTCCTGCACCCATTGCTTTACTGATTGTGAGAAAACGCTCAATGGAAAATACAATTACCATTAAAAACAAACCAATGAGGAAGGGTACAATAATACCGCCTTCATAGATCTTGTTCATGTCACTAATTGGCCGGTGATGTTTGGGCCAGAACCAGGCGCCGGATGTATCTGGCTCTCTAAAACCACTTGCGTTACCTAAAATAAAACGCCAGATTAAATAACCCGCAATGATGCAGACTACCGGAGCAATCCATGAAATAGCATTGCCACCTTTTTTCGCTTGAACGGAAGATGCAGCTTTTGCTGCACCTGGTTTTGTTTCAGCCATGATAATTGATTTTTTGGTTTTAAATTAAGTATGTTTTAAATCTCAAATGCGTTTGGTACAATTCTATGAAAAAAAAATTTCAAAAAATCAAACCTCTTCCCCTTTGCCGGGTTGCACAAGTTAGGGAAATATTTATTTTCAACAAGTTCCTGCTTTTTAATTTTTTAATTTCTTTTTCGGAGCAAACGTTTGTCCTGTTTGGCACAGGGAACCGATTATCACATTCTGCCGTTTATCCTTAACAATATTGATTCTATACTTGTTTAAATCTCGATTCAATGAATCCTTCTAACTTCATCCGTTCAATTAAAACCAATCAAAAGAATGAGACAAGAATTTGTAAGATCGTTCGTGCTGTTTCTGCTGTTGGGTGCAGGACTCAGTTCTTTCGCCCAAAACCGTCCGGGAAACCCTCCAACAGGAACTGCCCCTGCCGTTCCAACAGGCGTTATGCCAACTGCCCCAACCCGAACCATGCCCAGGCCGTATAAGGAAGTCATAACCGACAAGGCACGTACAGACGAAGGTTTGTTTAAAGTACACAGAGTAGAAGATAAATGGTATTTTGAAGTTCCTGATTCATTGATGGGTCGTGACATTTTGATCGTAAGCCGCATTTCTAAATCGGCTGCCGGTTTAAGCAACGGTTTCAGTGGCTATGCGGGTGATATCATTAATAACAATGTCATCCGTTTCGACAAAGGCCCCAACAACAAAGTTTTCCTCAAAAGGGTTTCTTTTGATCAACGGGCTACCGATGTGGACGGCATGTTTAAAGCCGTGATGAACTCAAATACATTGCCCATTATGCAGGCATTTGATATAAGGGCCTTTGGTAAAGACTCTGCTACCAATACCAATTCTACCGTTATAGAATTAACCGATTATATTTCGGGCGATAATGATGTTTTATTTTTTAATGCCGGAGCTAAAGCAAGCTTACAATTAGGAGCTCAACAGGCAGATCGTTCATTTATCCAAACCATCCGTTCTTTTCCCGTTAATATTGAAATCAAAACAACGAAAACTTATAGCCGTGGTGCCGCAGCTCCAGGTGGTACAGGCAATCCTTTTGCAGCACCTCCTGGTGGAGCATACACCCTTGAGTTAAACAGCTCCATGTTGTTACTTCCAAAAACTCCGGCTAAGGCCCGGTATTTTGATCCACGTGTTGGTTTCTTTGCAAGAGACTATACTGATTTTGATGCGAACCCCCAGGGTGTAAAGAATGTAGAGATGGCTGTTCGCTGGAAACTGGAACCAAAAGATGAAGACATAGAGAAATACAAACGTGGCGAATTGGTTGAACCTAAGAAACCAATCATCTATTACATCGATCCGGCGACGCCTAAAAAATGGATTCCCTTTTTAATACAAGGTGTAAATGATTGGCAGGTTGCTTTTGAAAAAGCAGGTTTTAAAAATGCTATTATAGGAAAAATTGCGCCGACTCTAAGAGAAGACAGTACCTGGAGCATTGAAGATGCCCGTTTTAGCGCCATTGTTTACAAACCATCCGAAACACAAAATGCAAGCGGACCAAATGTGCATGATCCACGCAGTGGTGAAATTTTAGAAAGCCATATCAACTGGTATCATAACGTAATGAAATTATTACGTAACTGGTATTTCATACAAGCTGCTGCGGTTGATCCCGGAGCAAGAACAATGTTACTCGATGATGCATTAATGGGAGAATTGATCCGCTTTGTTTCATCACATGAAGTAGGACACACATTGGGTCTTCGTCATAATTTTGGATCATCTTCTACTGTTCCTGTTGATAGCTTAAGGAATAAAAAATGGGTGGAAGCAAATGGCCACACTCCTTCTATCATGGACTATGCACGTTTTAATTATGTAGCACAACCAGAAGATAATATTTCAAGAAGTGGATTATTTCCACGCATTGGCGATTATGACAAGTGGGCCATTGAATGGGGTTACAGATGGATGCCTGAATACAAAACAGCAGCAGATGAAGTTCCTGTTTTAAGTAAATTAACAACTGAACGTTTGAAGAATAAACGTGTTTGGTTTGGAACAGAACAAAATCCTGATGATCCGCATTCACAAAATGAGGATCTTGGAAACGATGCAATGAAAGCAAGCAATTACGGTATTAAAAACCTGCAGCGTATTGTTCCGAATTTAATTTCATGGACGAAAGAACCCAATGAAACTTATGGAACTCTTGATGAAATGTATAATCAAGTGGTTGGACAATTCGGTCGGTATATGGGGCATGTAGCAAAAAATATCGGCGGTATTTATGAAACGCCTAAAATGGTAGAGCAAGAAGGCCCTGTGTATGAGTTTACTCCAAAAGCTTTGCAAAAAGAAGCCATGGCTTTCATAGGACAACAATTATTTGCAACACCAACCTGGTTGATCAACAATGATATTTTCAGCCGCACTGGTGAAAATCCGCAAATTATTATTGGTAACAGACAGGAGACAATTCTTAACCGCATCATCAGTTCCAATACCATGAGCAAATTATTTATCATGGAGTCAACATTGGGTAACAGTGCTTACAAAGCAATTGAAGTAATGGATGATCTGCGCAAAACAATCTTCAGTGAAGTATACACAAAGAAAGCAACGGATATATACCGTCGTAATTTACAGAAGATGTTTGTTGAACGCATCATCAGTTTATTGCCGGGTGGTGCAGCACCGCTCAGCTTTGGTACAATCGGGATTACTTTCCAGATCACACCATCATTGAATATCAAGAACACCGATGCTTACTCTGTTTTAAAAGGAACATTACGTACACTGCGTAATGATATTCG
The DNA here is from genome assembly GCA_043754995.1 of Chitinophagaceae bacterium. Classification (GTDB taxonomy): domain Bacteria; phylum Bacteroidota; class Bacteroidia; order Chitinophagales; family Chitinophagaceae; genus Lacibacter. The sequence continues at coordinate 3,817 of JAYUTS010000071.1, read as the reverse complement.
TTTGGCAATACCAACTACTACCGATGCAATGACCAAATTACATTTGCAGGATTTGAATGAGCGTATTACGTTGATTTTGGAACCAAAATAAAATGGTCGACTGATCATTTGATTGGTACAAATAAGAAAGCCATCATGCAAATTGTGTGATGGCTTTCTTATTTAATTCAACTTATGAATCAGCCGATAGTAATGCTGATAGTAGCTCTACGATCCTGACGTTTATCAATTTAAACATCTTCTAAAAAATAGAGTAAATACAAAAATTAAATACTTTCATTTAAAATATTATCATTCTGTTTTTCTTGTGATTTATTTGTCGACTTCAATCTCAAGGGTTGAATCTTCAAGTAAGTAAGGGAACGCCAGAGCCATTCTATTGGCCCTATGCTGAAATGCTTAAACCACCACCGGCTAATTATAACCATTAATGCAAAAACAATAAAGCAAATCATTATTCTCCAAAATGGACCTACTTTATCAGGGTCATCCAATCCACGAAAGAACATCATATTAACTATAGATTGCAGAATATAAACAGTCAAACCCATACGCCCAACAGGTGTAAGAAAAGATAATCTTTTTTTCCAGTTTACATTTTCGAGGAGAAGCGTTAAACCAGCTATAATTCCTAATGCCATAAAAATAACACCAAGATCCCAAGACAATTCCATTGTTAGATACGAATAAGGCACCTCTTTGATATTCTGAATATACTTCCATGCAGACAACCCAAGTGAAAGCGATATGCCTGTTATGCCTGTAATTAAGCACCATTTCATTGCATTGTGGAAAAACTTTCGGTTTGAAGAAATGTCGTAAAATACTTTTCGTTTACCAGCATATAAACCCAATAAGAAAAGAGGAAAAGCTGCAATGAAATTATAACCCCAAAAAAATCGATTCCAAGACCAATATTCAAGACGTTCCAAAAAACGCCTGGCATCTCTTACCACTTTGTCTTTGTATGTCTTTGGATATCTTAATTGTAACATTTTTCTTTTCGCCTCTTGTATTCCCATTTGAATCTTTTGTGCAGGGTAATTCCGGCCGTCTGAATGGGTAATAAGCTTGATTACATTACCGGATTTATCTTTTTCAAATGATAACCGGGCATTACCTGGTCGGATAAAGAATTCCGATTCTGACAAAGCAAGCCATTCACGATTGCCGCTTCTTCCCTCAGCAAATAACTTGTTTCCTTTTCTTGTTATAACAAATCTTGGTTCCGAATTTATTTTATATACACCTACATATGTTTCAAGAATTGTGCTGTCAATTGCAACTTCTTTTGGGGTGCTGTTAGATTTCTTTTTAGCGAAAAAATTATTTTTTGTCCATGGAATAAGAAAAGCAAGAATTGCAAGTACAAAAATAATTTTGCGGTTTAATTTATGAAAAAAGAGCAACAAAAGCCCAAGCAAGGCGTAATCGAAAATTACGTCCCTGCCAATAAAAATGATGTGTGCTGCACCAATTAGAGCAAGAACGAAAAGGCGTCGTAAATACACAACAACAAATGGGGCATTGACCGACTCAGCTCTTTGCATTTGAATTGCAAAACCCAATCCAAAGAGAAATGTAAAAATTGCCATGGCTTTATCGTCCATGAAAAATCTTATTGGCCAATATGCAAGTTGGTCAGCTATACCTACTCTCCCTTCCATTGGAGACATGTTCGAATTGTCAACCGTGAGATTGACAACAAGAATTCCGAATAGAGCAAAACCACGAATAATGTCTATTGTCTGGATGCGTTGCTTTAGTGCGACAGGCTGAAGAATTTGCTGTTGCATTTTGGTTGGTTTAGGTGGCAAATTATGTAATCAAGCAATTCGAGAGGCTTGTACTGGCATCCACCCAATAATTTATTTTATGAATAAATTATTCGTACCGCAACGCATTAATAGGATCAAGTTTAGATGCTTTCATAGCAGGATATAACCCGGCCAGCAATCCTGTAATAAAACAAATAATGGTACCCGCTGCTGCCCAGCCCCATGGAACAATGAACCCTGTTTTTAAAAAGATAGCTGCAATATTACCTACAAGAATACCCAATATTATTCCGAAGAAAGCGCCGAGTAAACTGATTAAAATACTCTCCCACAAAAATTGTGTGCGAATAGTTGACCCTCTTGCACCAAGCGACTTTGACAATCCTATTTCTCTTGTACGTTCGTTCACCGCCACTAACATAATATTGGTTAGGCCGATAGCAGCACCAAGCAATGTAATAGCACCAATGACATAAGCAGCCCAACGAACATACCGCAGTATATTCTTAAACATCTCAACAATACTGTCGCTTCTGTCAATATAAAAATTATCTGCTTCTTTGATGTTGAGTTTACGGGCCTGCCTAAAAAGACCTGTTGCTTCACCAACAGCAGCATCCATTTGTTTAAAATCATTTGCACGGATGGTTACACTGTAACTTCCTTCATTATTAAAAATGCGCCGCACATTGTTATAAGTGATGAGGGCAATATTATCCAATGCCAGAAATGAACTGGCGCCACGCTCTTTCAACACACCAATAACACGGTAGCGGTTGGCATTAACCCGGATGATCTTTCCAATGGCATATGTACTCCTGCCCTTAAATAGTTTTCGAACAAGATCGCTTCCAATGATCACGACATTACGACCGCTTTCAATATCGAGCTTATTAAAATCCCTGCCTTGTTCTAATACATATCCGCTGTTGAGTAAATAATTTTCATCGCCTCCCATTAAACGAACATTGGGATTAGTTTTAACCCCTTCAAAAAAAAGTGTAGAGTTGCCACTGGCAAATTTTGAAATGCTTACTGTAGCCGGAAACGTAAAACTCTCTTTAAAATTTCTTGCTTCATCATAAGATATCGTTCGTCCAAGGCTTGAATTTTTTTCTTTCTTAGCTCCCTTCTTTTCTTTTTTCAAGTCACTTCTGGGTCCGCCACCAAAGCGAATATTCCGTTCTTTGAATCGTATACTGAAAGAGTTAGCGCCAAGGATAGAAAAGTTTTCATACAAACTCTGGTTCATGGCTTCAATGGCTGTAATGATACCAATCAATGCCATAATTCCGAATGCGATGATGGAAACGGTAATACCCGTTCTGAGTTTATTGGAACGAACAGTTCGCCATGAAAGAGTGATGATATCGCTGAATGTCATAAAAGAATTTCATGTCTAAATTAAGAAAGCTTCCATGATAAACAAGTTCTTTCTATAAACGGCATCAGTAAACCGTGAGCCAGTTGAGCAAAAGGCTGGGGAATACACCAAGGGTAATAATCAGCGCAGCAACCAATATAAGAAGTCCTTTAAAAGAAGTTGTCATTTCAATATGCTGACTCTCACCTTCTTTAAAATACATGGCCTGGATAACTCTGAAATAATAGTAAACGCTCACCGCTGCCATGAGCACCGCAAAGATCACCAGCCACAAATAGGTTCCGGTTTTGATGGCGGCAGCCAGTACAAAATATTTTGCAAAGAACCCGGCTGTTAAAGGAATACCTGCAAGGGATAACAAACAAAGTGTAAGTACCGCAGCAACCAATGGCTGTTTTTTGGCTAACCCGTTAAACCCTTCAATGGTATAATCTTTCATTTTAACCAACACTGAAAAGATGCCAATTGTTGCAAAACAATAAGCTGCAGCATATAATAGCAAACCCTGCTTGGCCATATCATTGATTGCAAATACAGCAAACAACATAAACCCGGCTTGTGCAATACTGGAATAAGCCAGCATCCGTTTTACACTTTGCTGGTAAACGGCTGTTATATTGCCTATGAATAAGGTGAGGGCAGTAATGATGGCGAT
>JAYUTS010000070.1:0-9426 GCA_043754995.1 Chitinophagaceae bacterium | reverse complement strand
ATGATAGGGCAGGCTGTTCCTTTTTCTCTTTTATTATTTTCAAGAGTAACCCGGCATCAAATATTTTTCCCATTTGTTTTCCAAAATCGGTACCCCAGGCAAAAGCCGCATCGTTGTATTTCTTTAGATCTATCATAGAGTAATAATAAATTGAAACACTTTTGGCTACCTCTTTATTCCTTATGAGGCGCAGGGTGCCAGAGCTTTTCATTTCTTCGTAAGTGCGGTCCGTCGTGTAAAGTGCCTTATATTTTGGCAGTATCATCCTTGCCGTAAAAGCAAGCTTAGCAATGTGTTGTTTTCTCTCCGGACTTTTTATAAGTGTAATCAGCGTATCAATGGAGTTAAACAGCACTTTGTTGTTTCTTGTATATTCATTGTAGATAGCGGTGTCGGTTTTTAAATCTTCCAACAGATTTTGAACATACACTTTTGCTTTATCTCTTTCAATCTTATGCTCCAACTGGTACTCTGCCATAAACCCGCAGAACACAGCTAGAAACAACATTAAAAATTCCCAGAAATAAGATTTCCAGTTTTTCTTTCCGTGAGATGCATGGGTGTGATGATGTACTTCCATATCTTGTTGAGTTACGGGTGGTGGGTTATGAGTTATGGGTTGTTCAGCTTCAGCAATGTTTTCTTCAGTTGAAGGAGTATTCAACTGTTGCTCATTGTTTGGTGGCTTTACTTCCTCTTCGTTCTTGATAGATTTGTTTTCTTCCATGTTTTATTTAAAGTCTGATTCATTTTAGAGGTCAGCAATTAATTTCATAGCTCGTTTTTTCATCAAGAGGTTGTATTTTTTATTCCTGATGAACCTTATATTTTTCCTCCAGCAATTTCATTAGATCAGATGCCTTTTTTTGTAAACCTTTTATTAAAACGATCTGTGACATTTTATTTCTTTTAATAAAATTCATAGGAATATGAAAATCGTTTAACTCAGCATCAGTAAAAGGCATTAACGGATAATTTTTGTCAAGCCTTTGAAACGGAACGCTTCCATCGCCAATCATTATATCAAACACATTGGCATCAAAAATTTTCCCCATTAAACTTCTTGCAAATACAAAATGTTCCCTTTCAAAACCCTGAATATTTTTTAAAAATGAAACTGCCAGCTTATATGATTGAATACTATCTACAATTGCCCTGCTTCTTATAAGCCGCAAACCTCCGGAGTTTTCCAGTTGAGTGATCGTACCATCAGTAGTATAAAAAGGTCTTAGCGTTACTACTCTTCTGCCAAAGAAATAAGCATTGGATGTTTCCTGGAGATGTTTTTTGCTTCTAAAAATATTGAAGAGGGAATCATTATTGGCAATATCATCCCCGGTGCCTTTTATCAAAGCGCTCAGGTTTAAGGTATCTGTTTTTAAATCCTGGTACAAAGAATACATATATTTCTTCTCCCTGTCCCTTTCGATCTTATGTTCTAACTGGTATTCTGCTAAAAACCCGCAGAACACAGCTAGGAATAACATTAAAAATTCCCAGAAATACGACTTCCAGTTTTTCTTATGATGTGGTGCAGCAGGGTCGTGGGCGTGGTGATGTACTTCCATATCAGGGTTTAAAGGTTGAAGGTCCACCTTCGCTAAAGCTTCGGTGGATAAATTTAAGGTTGAAGGTTGTTCCGATTCAGGGATTGTTTCCGCAGCAGGTGCAATGGGTTCATCAGTTGAAGCTTTGTTCAACTGTTCCTCTTGTAGTGCATCATCTGTTGATGGTTGATGTTTTTTATTTTCTTCCATTTCTTATTGCAGATGATATTCTTTTTTTAAAGAGTCGTTTAGCTCTTCAGCACTTTTCTTCAGTTTTTCAAACAGCAATAATTTACTTCGTCTTGAGCCATTCATGTGTACTGTATGAAAGGCCATTTCTTTCAGCATTTCAGTATCGTAGGTTCTAAGGGAGGGATTATCATCACTTCGCTCAATATTTCCTTTGTCGGCTTCCTGCCTTCTTAAGATGACCGGATCAAGAATTTTTGCCGCAATGTGTTTAAAATTATCAAACTCATGGTTATAATTATCTTCCAACAGGCGTATCCAGGAAAATTGATTATAATAACCCATGATATTATTAGAGGCTTCCGTTTTTCTAATCAAACGGAAGCCACCCGAATTTTTCAACTGATCAAATGTGCGGCTGTTGTTTGCAAACGGAATTGACCTTGGGCCGATCCTTGCCACATAGTATAACTCGTCTCCACGTTGTTTTGCAAGCTCGGGATTGTTGAGTAAGTCAATTAAGGTATCAAGGCTTTTGATTCCATCATGTTCTTCCTCAATCATTGCATTAAGACTTTTTACATCATCCTGCAGATCCGTAGTCAGTGATTTGATAAACTGTATTTCCCGGTCCTTTTCAATTTTATGCTCCAGTTGATACTCTGCAAAAAAACCGCAGAACACTGCCAGGAACAACATTAAAAATTCCCAGAAATACGATTTCCAGTTTTTCTTTCCGTGACTTTCGTGTGAGTGATGATGTACTTCCATATTTTCGGGAGATTGTTGGGTGTTAGATGTTGAAGGTGGCGGGATAGGTTGAAATAAGGAACCATAATCATTTTCTTCTACCGGTAGTTTTGTGTTGGTAATAGTATAAGTGAAAGATTCCGGGTTATCACCTACCTTCTGTTCATTGTTGCTTATTGTCTCGTTTTGATTTGTGTCTTCAGCTTTCAAATTTTCTTCTTCATTCATCTTAGGTTATATTCTTTTTTGATCAATGATATTAAATTAGAAGCTCTCTGCGCTGTTCTATCCCGTAGCCGCATATTCTCATATATAATGAACCTGGATTCTCTTAAGTGATTCAGGTAATCACTCAGAAATGGTTTATTGATCGGTATAAATGTATTTTTTAAATCGACTGACCTTTTATAAATCATCGTATCAACAAATAACTTTGATAGCGATTGTCCTTCAAATAGTTTCTGTAGTAAATCAATATTCTTAATTGTTTCAGTTACTTGAAATGCATCCCGCACTACCAACCTTTTCACCAGCAAATCATATCCCTGTATGGAATCTACCACAATTCTTTTTGAAATAAGTCGCATACCTCCTGAATTTTTCAACTGATCCATTGTGCCACTATTCTGATAAAAAGAATTGCCTCTTATCAAATCAAAAGCGTCCCGATAAATAATTGCCGGAATTTTTTCATTCTCATTCTGCGCAAAAAAAACAAGGACAGAATCTGTTCGACTAAGCCTTTCTGCATGCGATTGTTGCACATTATTAAATTGGATCGAATCAAGCTCCAAATCTCTTAAAAGTGATACCATAAACTGTTTTTCCCGGTTATGTTCTATGGTATGTTCCAACTGGTATTCAGCAAGAAAACCACAAAACACAGCAAGAAATAACATTATGAACTCCCAGAAATACGATTTCCAGTTTTTCTTTCCATGTGATGCATGTGTGTGGTGATGTACTTCCATATCAGGGTTTAAAGGTTGAAGGTTTGAGGTTGAAGGTTGTTCAGATTCAGGAATTGTTTCAGCAGCAAGTGCAATGGGTTCATCAGTTAAAGGAGTGTTCCACTGTTCCTGTTGTTGTGCATCATCTGCTGCTGGTGATGGTTTTTTGTTTTCTTCTTCGTGCATATTTATATCAATATCATGTATTATAAATTATAATCGCAGCTACTTTGCAATCATTTTAAGCCCCTATTTTAATTTATCATTTGCATCAATTCTTTTTAACTGCTCCAGATGTTTTTTTGTATTCATAAACTGGAGCGGAACCAAAGCAATGGCAGCAAGAAATGCAAAAGCCAAAATGCAATATTGCCAACTGAATTGATCCCTTACTGTTCCAATAATAGCTGAACCAGTAACCCAGCCAAAATTTGATATAGCCATATACAATGTGAATTGTGATGCTGAAATCTTTTTCCAGCACAGCTCCATGGCAATAGCAAGAAATCCAACCATTATAAATACATATAAAATATTGTACAAAACAATAAAGCCAGCACTAAACCAGTACTGGCTCCAGTACATTTTAGAAAAACACATAATGGCGGCAACAACAATTGAAGTAAGTAAATACACACTCAACATTCTTTTTTTACCAAACAGGTCAACCAACGTGCCACCGACAAACATGCCAAGCACTCCGCCAATTATAGAAGATACAGCATTAATGTTTGAATACATTTCATTCGTCCACCCAAGAGCCTGCACTGTAAAAACCGGGAGGAGTGTATTCATATAACTTACTGTGGTGCCAATGCAAAAACAAATCACTGCCATCAATAAGCTATAAGGTAAAATAAATACTGACCATAAGGACTTAAAAATATTTGCCCAGGTATCCAATTGCAGTTGCAAGGAGTTTTCAGAAACAACACCTGCTGTCCATGGTAATAATTTTTCTCCAGGCCGCTCCCTAAAAAGCAACGGAACAAACATGATGATACTGATTGCGGCAGAGAGTGATAAAATAGATAGCCGGAAACCATAATGATTCAATATCCAACTGCCAGCCGTAAGTGATGCAGACACGCCCATAATTCTTGCGCCCCACATAAAACCATTGGCCCTTGCCTGCTGCTGCACGGGAATAATATCAATAGCCATTCCATCTACTGCTACATCCTGAAAAGCGCTAAAGAAGCTTACACAAAAACCTGCTGCCATCAATAATGAAAAATGAGTAAGTGGTTGTGGCACCAATGCCAATCCAATAAAAGCAAATAGTAATCCAAGCTGACCAAAAATTATCCATGGCCTTCTTCTGCCCATTGATAAAAAGCTAAAACGATCCATTAAAGGAGCAATCAACATTTTAAAACTCCAGGGGATACCAATGACTGCAACATATGCACCAATATCAGCCGCACTTTTGCCATTCATAGCCAGCCATGCAGGTATGCCAAAGTATGTCATGCCTTCCGGGATGCCCTGTGCAACATACAGTATGGCAAAACAGAAATACCGCAAAGTTTTATGTTCTGTTAGAGCCGGAAGATTTTTTGATAACAGGTAACTCATTAATTTTTTTATTATTCTTTATCTATTTTCAAAATAGTTTGCAATAACACATTTGCTCCATTGGTCATATCTGTTGCAGTTGAAAATTCTTTGGGTGAATGACTGATGCCGCCAATGCTTGGTATAAAGATCATAGCAGCAGGTGCTATGGTTGCTATATGCTGTGAATCGTGACCGGCGCCACTTTGCATAAACTTTGTAGTAAAGCCCAATGCTTTGGCTGATGCGTTGATGGTTTGCTGCAATGCTTTATTGGTTAATGCCGGTTTTGATTCATTGGGCTGACGTTCAAAACTGATTTTTGTTTTGGTTGATGTAGCAATTACTGCTGCACGTTTTTCAATGTTTCGAAAAAGCAGTTCAATTTTATCAGCAGATAAATCCCGTATCTCTAAACCTAAAACTACTTTACCAGGAATTACATTATAAGCACCGGGCAGTACTGCAATTTTTCCAACAGTACCTACCTGTGTACCTTTTACACTGTTGATGACTTCATTAACTACAATGATAAATTTAGATGCCGCAAGTAAAGCATCCTGCCGCATGTTCATTGGAGTGGCGCCTGCATGATTGGCAAAGCCTTCAACCATCACTTCCCAATGCACAATACCCACAATACCTTCCACCACACCAACCTGTATCTTTTCTTTTTCTAAAATACCGCCCTGCTCAATATGCAGTTCAATCCATGCATGAAAATCTCCTTTGTTACGCAAACAGGATTGAATATTATCAGGATTGCCGCCAAGAGCTTTGATACCTTCAGCATGTGTTAATCCGCTTTGGCTTTTTTGTTGCAATCCTTCTTTAGTTAATCCGCTTGTCATGGCCTTGCTGCCAATGGTGCCGCCTTCTTCATTGGCAAAAATGATCACTTCTAAAGGATGTTCTGTTACAACATTGTTTTCATTGAGTATCTCAATTACTTCCAAAGCACTGATGGAGCCCAGCGTACCGTCATAATTACCACCATCGGGCACCATATCAATATGCGAACCAAAAGCAATGGGTTTGAGTGATGCATTTTTTCCTTTGCGTTTACCAATAATATTACCTGCTGCATCAATGGTTGGGTCAAGTCCTGCTTTTTTCATCAGCTCCATAAACCAGGCACGGCCTTCTATATCGCCTTTGGTATAGGCAACACGATAACCACGGCCTTTTTCATCAACACCAAATTTTGCCAATTCAAAAATGCGGCTTTCAATACGTTTGCCGTTTACGCTTAAACCGGCTCCCGCTTTTTTATTATTGGAAAGTAGGGAACCAAATACACCCATGCCAATAACGGTGAGTGATGATTGTTTAATAAAGCTTCTGCGTTGCATAGTTTGGTTAGTTTTAGTTTCGTTTCTCAATATATGTATGATGTAAATAAAAATTGAATCATGCCCTTTGCTTTTTATCTGTTATAAACCAATACATGTTGAACAATAGCAATGGAACCAGCCACACAAATACATCCGAAGCCAGAAATGCTGCTGACTCGCTCGGAAATATAGCATTGAATATGTCCATGGCAAAAGCATCAACTATTCTTATCGTAACAAAATAAGCCGCACAAATAAAACTGCAGATCATCATTCGTTGATGCAATACTATTTTCCGTTTTTTAATAAAATAGAAAGCAAGGCTTATAAACAACAGCCATAAACTTGCCACTGTAAATTGTGATGGCATGCAAGCAGTGCATTCGGTTCTGGGTATCATTACATACAAAGTAGTAATGCAAAGCAAGGATGAAAGGATATAGAGCTTGCCCGTATTGCGATGAAAGGAAATGTATTTGTTACGTATGGAAGGTGTGAACTGCAATATGGCAGTGCTATAAACAATAATACCAGCAAGAATATGCAGTGCAAAAATGCTGTTGTCAATTGTCGTGTTGTTTCCCCAATGCTTTAGAGTATCGTTGTTGAGATACCTGTACTTCGGAATCAGTTTGTATAAAAAGAAACCGAAGAAGGCGAGCCAGAAAACAGCAATGAAAATTTTCTTTAGCATAGTAGGTTTATCTTTTATTTACTTTTCAACTTAGCCTCTTCATCAGCCAAATGTTGCAAGTAGTAACAGTAGATCAATTGTCCTTTACGTATGCTTGATAATCTGAAAAATTCATTAGCGGCATGCCATTTTTCATCTTTAAGTTCAAAACCTAATGAGTAAGGATAGATTCCCAGAATTTCTTTAATATCAATCAATGGTCCGGTAGAAAAACCTGCACCAATTTGTAATGGGTGTTCCCCATAAATTTTAAATAAGGCATCGGATACATAATTATAGGCTCTACTGTCTGATGGAAATTTCAGAGGTCTTGACCCACCTTTGCCTCTTGTATATTTATAAGAAACTGTTGCTCCTGCCGGAAGATTTTTGTTAATATGTTTCTCAATTAAATCCTGTATTTCCACTCCTGACTGATTGTTTACCAATCTACAGGTGATTCTTGCCATTGCATTACCGGGAATAATATTTGAATGTCCTTCTGCTGCCGTATAACCGCTTTGCATTCCAATTATTTCCAATGTGGGACGATACCAAACTCGTTCCAATGGCGAAAAAGAGTTATCGCCTGTTTCTGCAGTTGTACCCAATAATTTCATGTCCTCCGTTTTATCATAAGGTATTTTATTGATCATGTCTTTTTCCTGAGCAGTAGCGGGCACTACTTTATCATAGAAGCCTTCAACTGCTATGTTTCCTTCTTTCGTATAAAACGAAGAAATAATTTGCGACATGATTACCGCTGAGTTAGGCGTTTTTCCACCAAACTGTCCGGAGTGACCATCCGTGTCAGCCGTTTTGATTGTAAATTCCATGACGACTGTTCCTCTTAAGCTCATTAATATGGACGGCGTGTTTTCATTGTATTGACTTCCATCTGCATTTAAAGCGAAATCAGCTTTGATCAACGCCTTATTATTTTCAAGAAAGCGTTTAAAATTCGGGCTGCCCATTTCTTCTTCACCATCAAAAATAAATTTTACATTAACCGGCAATTTGCCATCTGTACGTAACATTGCTTCTATTGCCCAGATGGTGATCATTACACCACTCTTATCATCACTGGCACCACGTCCGAATATTTTACCGTCTGCAACTTTTGGTGCAAAGGGCGGAATCGTCCATTCCGATTCCTTTACGGGTTGCACATCGTAATGGGCATAAATTAAAACAGTGGGTTTGCCCGGTGCAAGTTCCCAACTGCCAAACACAATTGGATGGCCACCTGTAGGTATTGTTTGTGCGGTAGTTATGCCAATCGATTTCATTTTATTAACGATCCATGTGGCCGCTCTTTCTACATCTTGTTTATTTGATGGAATAGACGAAATGCTTGGAATAGAAACCAGTTCTATAAATTCTTTTAAGTGAGCATCATTGTTTTCATCAATGTATTTTTCATACGAGGTGAATGATGATTTTACTTGCTCTTTTTTTACTTTTTTGTTTTGTGCCAAAAGCTGAATAGAAAAAATATGCAGCAATGCAATGATTAAAAGGGCTTGTTTTGTTTTTTTCATTTAAAAAATTTGATTGTGCATGATTTTATTAATTTTTAACTGCTTTACTTTCTATCCACCTGTTGATTTTTGTTTCCAAAATAATTAGAGGCAAGCAGCCATCTTTTAAAACTTCATCGTGGAATTCCTTAATGTCAAACTTGTTCCTCAATTTCTTTTTTGCTTTTTCACGCAGTTCAATAATTTTTAGCTCACCTACTTTATAACTTACTGCCTGCCCTGCTGTTACCATATACCGTTCTATTCTTTGTTCCGCCTCAATAGATGATACAGGTTGGTTCTCCAACACATAAGCAATGGCTTTTTCACGGCTCCATCCTTTGTAATGGATGCCTGCATCTACCACCAATCGAACAGCCCGTTCAATTTCACCATTTAGCCTGCCCAAATATTGATAGGGGTCTGTGAACAAACCTAATTGCTTGCCTAAACTTTCGGCATACAATGCCCAGCCTTCGCCAAAAGCACTTGTCCAATACACTTTTCTAAATTCCGGAATATCGGCTTCTTGTTGAATAGCTACCTGATAGTGATGCCCGGGAATAGCTTCGTGTATAAATAAATCTTCCATCGAAAAATAATTGTATTGAGCCGGGTCAAGGATTACTTCATAAAAAATGCCCGGTCTTTTTCCATCTCTTGATGGTTGCATGTATTGAGCATTGGCACCAGCGGCCCGAAACTTTTCAGTAGCCCTTACTTCAAACTTTGCTTTGGGAGTTAAATTAAAAAGGCTGTTTAGCTGCGGCGACATTTTATCAAGAAAACTTCTGAATCTATCCAATACTTCCTCCTCCGTTTTAAATGGAAAAAATTTAGGGTCGGTTTTTATATATTCAAAAAAGGATTTTAAATCGCCTTTAAAGCCCACTTGTGTTTTTACAG
>JAYUTS010000069.1:0-4073 GCA_043754995.1 Chitinophagaceae bacterium | reverse complement strand
CGGGAAAACTTAGGCATGCGTGATGGTTTTTTTCAAAATGATGAACAGCATCAGTTGCAGATCATTCAAAAGTTGCGTCAATATCAACCGGAGATTGTGATATGTAATGCCATCGTTGATCGTCATCCCGATCATGGCCGTTCATCAAAGTTGGTGGCAGATGCCTGTTTTTTATCAGGCCTCAGAAAAATAGAAACCCTGTCAGATGGAGTTCAACAGGAAGCATGGCGACCGAAACATGTATTTCATTATATACAGGACAGGTATGCCGAACCCGATTTTATATTTGACATTTCTGCGGTGTTTGAAAAAAAATTAGAAAGCATCAAAGCCTATTCAACACAGTTTCATAATCCTGATCTCAACGAGCCACAAACCTATATTTCAACACCTTCTTATTTTGAAACTATTATATCCCGTCATAAAATGTTTGGCAAAAGGATAGGGGTTGAATACGGTGAAGGGTATATCACCGAAAAAAGAATCGGCATCAGCAGTTTCGATGCATTGATCATGGTTACAACCTGATGAACGTTAGTTGTTTGTGTGTTAATGTTTTGAACGGTTTGCACAAGCTCGGCTATTATGCATTAGCTTTGCAGCAATTTCGTAATATCGTTATGAGTACAATCAAATTTGCCGTTAAGGCTCAATCCTTTCACACAGAATTAAAAAACAGGGTGAATGCGTATTTTGTAGAAGCTGGAAAAACTCCTACAGGCAACTTTAAGCTGGTTGCTAAAGCATTATTTTTTGCTGCGGTTTTAATAGCTGTTTATATTCATCTTGTATTTTTTACTCCGGGTTTGTTTCTGGGCATTGTTGAATCCATTGTTTTAGGTGGCGTTGTAGCTGCCATTGGATTTAATGTTATGCATGATGGTTCACACGGCAGTTTCAGCAAACATAAGGCAGTGAATGTAGTGGCTGCATTTTCTTTAAATATCCTGGGTGGCAGTAGTTTTATGTGGAATGTGAAACACAATATCATTCATCATGCATATACCAATATTGATGGTGTTGATGATGACATTGATATTCAGCCCTGGATGCGGTTGAGCAGCACACAAAAAAAATATAAGTTACACAAATACCAGCATCATTATTTCTGGTTTCTCTATGCTGTCCTTTACATCCTTTGGATTTTTGTGATGGATTACCAGAAATACTTTTCACAAAAGATCGGTAAAATGCCTTTGAAAAAAATGCATGTAAGCGATCATATTATTTTCTGGCTCTTTAAATTCATTCACCTGTTTATTTTTGTTTTACTGCCCATTTATGTTGCAGGATTTTTACCCTGGCTGCTTGGATTTTTAGTATCAACCATATTTGCCGGTGTCGTTATCAGTATCGTTTTTCAATTGGCACATACTGTTGAGCATACACATTTTCCTATGCCGAATGAAGATGATGGACGAATAGATGATGAGTGGGCCATTCATCAATTGAAAACAACAGCCAATTTTGCAACAAGAAATAAATTGATCTCTACCTTGGTGGGTGGTTTGAATTTTCAGATCGAACATCACCTGTTCCCCAAAGTTTCACATGTACACTATCCTGCCATCAGTAAAATCATCAGGGAAACATGCCGGGAGTTTAATATCCCTTACATTGAATATCCAAAGATGCGTTTAGCTGTTGCATCGCATGTAGCTTATCTGAAAGAGATGGGCAGAAAGTAATACCGGCGAGACATATTTATTTTCTTACTGAAGGCGGTTGATTGCTTAAGTGTTTTTAAAAAAAGAGCAGAATGTCTCTTCGTTCCTGCTGTGCATTTTTTCTCCAGACTACTCACTTAGCTATTCGTCTCATTCTTTGTCGGCTTGTTCATCGTCAGCAATACGGCCATCTGTTACTTTGCTTCTTCAATCGACTTCTTTTGGACAGGGCTTGTTTTGTAAACATTTTCGGGCTCCTGCAAACGAGCACAGGTTCGTGGGAGCCAACCTATGATACCGAACTATGGAAAGAACAAAAACAGTTGCATTTGTTTGTGCAGGATGTACAGCAAGGTGATGCGGAAGCTGTGTTAAAAGTTGAACTGCAACCCGTATGTGTTTTAGTGTGGTTGCCGCTAACTCCTGAACCTCGACATGGGAGGAATGGATGGCGGTGATATAACAGGAACAACATTTCCTCAGAAATTTGAAGATTACGTTCTGGTTTACCAGAAGTAATAATCAACATATATCAACAGCAACCGGAACCATAGAGTTGAAACGGAAAAGCGGCAGCAGGGTCGTTCGGTTTAATTGATCATTTTTTTTCCATAAAAAAAAGCAATTCAAACCGAATTGCTTTTTTATCGTGCCCAAGACTGGATTCGAACCAGCACATCCTTGCGAACGCTGCGACCTGAACACAGTGCGTCTACCAATTTCGCCACTTGGGCAGCGGGGAGCAAATGTAAACTGCCTGCCCCACCTCGGCAAATAATTTTTGAATGAGCAAAAAATAAAGTGGAAATTAAAATCAGCTTTCTGATCAGGCTTTCTTTGGCTGGTTTAATCCAATCAACAAAATACCTGTTATCACCAGTATAGTGCCGCAAACCTGCGCAAGAGTAATCTTTTCGCCTAAAATAAAATGGGCCTGGATAATGGTTGATACAGGGCCAATGCTTGAAATGATAGCAGCATTATTTGAGCCGATCCGTTTTATTCCGGCTGAGGAAAGAAAACTGGGCAGCACTGTTGCTACAACTGCCAGCAGGAGGCCATACTGCCAATAATCTTCAACAGCCTGCACAGAAAATTGAAATTGATTCTGTATCAAATAATGGAGCAGGATACCCGCAATAGCTGAAAGCATAGCATATACTGTGAATCTTGTAGCGCCAAGTATGGGAATCATTTTGCCACTGCCAACAACATAAACAGCGAACGTGATGGAACAGAGAAAAACGAGGAAGGCCCCCCATAAATGTCCTTCTTGCAAATTATCCCAATCAAATTCTCCAAGATAAGCCAGCATAATGCCGGCATAAGTAAGTGCTAATGCAAATTTTTGAATACGGTTAAGTGATTGTTTAAATACAAAGAAGTTGATCAACACAACAAAAGTGGGGAAGAGGTAAAGGATCAAACGTTCCAACCCCGCAGAGATATATTGCAATCCTGCAAAATCAAGATAGCTGCTGATATAATAACCCAATAAACCCAGTCCAATCAATTGTAACCATTGTTTGCTTGTAAGCGAAACCTGCTTTTCATTCTTCGTCCATACAGCAACCGCAATATAAAAAGGTAAAGCAAACAACATACGCAACATCAGCAATGTGAGAGTATCAATATGAATATCATTGAACGCCTTCTTTACAATTACTGCTTTGGTGGAAAACAAAACAGCACCTGCAAAGCTGAGGAGAATACCGGCTGTAGTTAAATGTCGTTTTTCGTTCATGCAGTTATTCATCTAAAAAATAATCCCGGTTTTACACCGGGATTATTTATCATGGAGATTATACACTCACATTAAAATCCCGTAATGCATCATTTAAACTTGTCTTGAGATCTGTACTTGGTTTACGCTGACCAATAATCAATGCACAACCAACACCAAATTCACCCGCAGGGAATTTCTTGGTGTAAGAACCAGGTATCACTACGCTACGTGCAGGAACACGGCCTTTCATTTCAATTGGTTCAGCTCCGCTTACATCAATAATTTTTGTTGATTGTGTTAATACGACATTTGCACCGAGCACGGCTTCTTTTTCAATGATCACACCTTCCACCACAATACAACGGCTACCAATAAAACAACCATCTTCAATAATTACAGGGCTTGCCTGCAACGGTTCAAGCACACCTCCAATACCAACGCCGCCACTCAAATGAACTCCTTTGCCAATTTGTGCACAACTGCCAACAGTGGCCCAGGTGTCAACCATCGTGCCTTCATCTACATAGGCACCAATATTTACATAGCTCGGCATCAGCACTACATTTTTTGCTAAATAAGCCCCATATCTTGCAACCGCATGCGGCACTGCACGAACACCGAGTTCTTTATAATTTTTTTTCAATAACATTTTATCATAAAATTCAAACGGCGCCACATCC
>JAYUTS010000068.1:0-9438 GCA_043754995.1 Chitinophagaceae bacterium | reverse complement strand
TGCAGTATTTTTCCAGTAAGGAGGGAGGCATGCCACTTGAAAAATCAAGCGGGTTGGTCACATCAATCACAACTTTGCCAGCAAAGTTATCAGGCCCGGCCTGTTGCAATGCATCTGAAGTGATATTGCCATTGAGGCAAATAAAAATAATCTCACCAAATTTTGCAGCATCTTCAAACATACCATTGCCTGCGTTAGGTCCATTTGCAACAGCCCATGCATTTGCTTTTTCATTGGCTAAAGTGCGACTGCCCATCATCACTTCATGACCCTTTGCAATCAATGCTCTTCCTATGGTTTGTCCAACTGCCCCCGTGCCAAGTATTCCTATTTTCATCTGTATAATTTTTATTGTTTTAATTTGTCAACAATGGTGTCGTGATAGCCATTGTATGCTGATAAGTTTAATTGTTTAGTTTTACATCAAGTTACAAATGAAATGTCGAATCCTAATTTAAATAATGACAGGGAATTATTAAGTGCTGCTGAAAAAGAGTTCGAGAATAATATCCGTCCATCTACCATCGAAGATTTTTCAGGACAAACCAAACTCATTGATAACCTGAAAATTTTTATCAAGGCTGCAAAGATGAGAGGCGAAGCATTGGATCATGTGTTGTTTCATGGTCCTCCCGGTTTGGGAAAAACAACCTTGAGCCGTATTGTAGCAAATGAGTTGGGAGTGCATATCAGGGAAACATCAGGGCCGGTCATTGAAAAGCCCGGCGATCTCGCAGGTTTGTTGACAAATCTTGAAGCGAACGATGTATTATTTATTGATGAGATTCATCGTTTAAGTACAGTGGTTGAAGAATATCTGTACTCTGCCATGGAAGATTACCGTATTGATATCATGATTGATACCGGACCCAATGCAAGAAGTATTCAAATCAATCTCAATCCATTTACATTGATTGGCGCTACAACAAGAAGCGGTTTGTTAACTGCTCCACTACTTTCAAGATTCGCCATAAAATCAAGACTGGAATATTATAATGCAGAAACGCTGCAAAAAATTATTCTGCGGGCTGCCAGTATCTTAAATGTAAAGATCACCAGCGATGCATCAAAAGAAATTGCAGGCCGCAGCAGGGCAACGCCAAGAATTGCAAATGGTTTATTAAGACGTATGCGGGATTTTGCACAAGTGTTGGGCAATGGTGTAATTGATTTAGGTGTAACACAACATGGTCTCAAAGCATTGAATGTAGATGAGTATGGATTGGATGATATGGATAATAAAATTCTACTTACAATCATTGATAAATTCAAAGGGGGACCTGTTGGTATTACCACCATTGCAACTGCTGTAGGAGAAGAAGCGGGCACCTTGGAAGAGGTGTATGAACCATTCTTAATACAGGAGGGTTTTTTACAACGCACGCCAAGAGGTAGAGAAGTTACTGCAAAAGCGTATGAACATTTAGGGAAGAAACCACAGGGTGGAATTAACCCAATGTTATTTTCATAAAAATTTATTTTGCTTCGTCACTGTATTCTTTTGTTTCATCTTCCAGCATTGGTTCATTCAACTCCACAACATGCGCTTTTAATCTTTTTTCCCGGCCACGCATTACCATATTGAGCATTTCAACGGCAAACGAAAAGGCCATGCCAAAGTAAATGTAGTTTTTCATGCCCAATTGATGTGCTGCTTCACTATTCCAACCTTCAATGACCAAACTCAAACCAATCATCACTAAAAAAGAAAGTGCCAGCATCTTAAGCGTTGGATGTTTATGAATAAAGCCAGCAATTTTTGGGCTGAATAAAAACATAACCGTCATAGCAATGACAACAGCGGCAATCATGATTTCAACATATTTGGCCGTACCCCCTGCTGTAATGATGCTGTCAAAAGAAAACACAGCGTCAATAACAATAATTTCTCCAATTGCTTTACCAAATGAAATGCCTTTTGATTTTTTCGGATCCTGGTTCGGATCTTCACCTTCCAGCTTCTGGTGTATTTCGTGTACCGATTTATAAATGAGAAACAAACCTCCAACTAACATTACAATACTGGCTAAATCGAACCCTTTGCCAAACCAGCTTTCAGGAATTATATAATTCCCCTTTTGCGAAAGCAACCATCCCAGCCCCATTAATAAAAGACTGCGTGAAAGAATACCGGTGATCATCCACAACCTCCGTGCTTTTTTCTGATCCTTAATATTTTTTAGCCGGTTGAGAATGATGCTCACAAAAATGACATTATCAATTCCAAGCACTACTTCTAAAACAACAAGAACAAGAAAACTGATAATACTTTCACTGGTAAATAAATGTTCCATTCAATTGTAATTATAATGTGTTGTAAATTTTCTTTGCAATAGCTGGTCCTTCATAAATAAAACCTGTCCATACCTGAATCAATGCTGCACCAGCTTCCAGTTTTTCTTTTGCATCAATGCCTGTAAAGATACCACCACTTGCAATGACAGGGATTTGTCCATTTGTTTTTTGATAAATGTATTCAACAATTGCTGTACTCCTTGTTTTTAAAGGCAATCCACTTAATCCGCCAGCACCAATCTTTTCCACTTCAACTGCGGTTGTAAGAAGATCATCACGACTAATAGTTGTGTTAGATGCAACCAATCCATCCAAATGAATTTCCTGTGCAAGATCAATTACATCATCTAATTGTGATAATGTAAGATCCGGAGCAATTTTTAAGAGAATTGGTTTTTGCTTATTCTTATCAGCATTCAATTTCAAACCTTCTGTTCTCAATGTTTGCAGGTGCGATAATATTTTACGTAAGGAATCTTTTTCCTGAAGTTCACGCAAACCCGGTGTGTTGGGGCTGCTTACATTCACAACAAAATAATCTACATAATCAAACAGTTCATTAAAACAGATTTCATAATCTTTCCATGCATCTTCATTAGGGGTGATTTTGTTTTTACCAATATTGCCACCGATGATGAGATGTGAATGGTGAATGGTGAATGGTGAATTGGAGATTCTGTTTTGACCATTCACCATTGACCATTGACGAAGCCGATCTGCTACCACCTTCACACCATCATTATTAAACCCCATACGGTTAATGATGGCCTTGTCTTTTGGTAAACGAAATAACCTTGGATGATCGTTACCTTTCTGTGGTAATGGAGTTACAGTGCCAATCTCAACAAAACCAAAACCAAGGGTTTCTAATTCACGGAGGTAACGGGCATTTTTATCAAAACCGGCTGCAAGACCCACCCGGTTTTTAAATTGCAGATTCCATATTCCAAAGCCTGAGTCTTTTGCATGGGGCTGAAAATTTGCTGTCAACAGCTTTCTTATAAATCCAATACTGCAAATTAATTTCAATGCATTCATGGCAAAGTAGTGCACTTTCTCAGCATCAAACAGGAACAAAATAGAGCGAAGGAGTTTATACATGCCTATCCTGCTTTTATAATAAGACGGGTTAATTCTTTTTCTGTAATCGACTTTTGATCTGCTTTATCATAAATATCAAGTAATGTAATCAGCTTCTTTTCAATTTTTATGTAGGTAATTACCCTCGCCCCGCCACTTTTCCCTTTTCCCTTTGAGGCAATGGCTAATCTGATTTTATAACAATCTTTTCCCAAAGCAGTACCACCAGTTGGATTTTTTAATATGTCTCTTTTTAATAAAAGCAAATCTTGAGCAAGTGAAGGATACTTTTTATAAAGTTTTTTTGCAGACTTGTTGAAGCTGTCGGAAGTTCGAATAACGAAATCAGAGTTCATTAATCAGTTGGTCTAATGTTTTTAATTTAATTTTCCCTTCTTCTGCAAGCTTTGCCTGGCGAAGAGCTGATAAAAATTCTTTGGCTTGTTTTTTCTTTTTGCCGGTTAAATTTAAAAGCGGGTCATTTACAACCTGAATGAACTGAATGTCTTCCAGGCTTTGAATGACCTTACGGGCCTTTTCATTTTTAATCTTTATGGTAATGAGCTCTGCCATTTTTAAATTTTAGCAAAAATACAGTTTCAATTGGTAAATAAATTCCGCCCATTCTTTAACTTTGATATAGAAAGTTGCATAAACAACTAATATTTTTCACTATCCTGAGCGCAGTCGAAGGACAAATATTCAAATTACTATGCAGGAAGCATATATCGTAGCCGGTTACCGTACAGCAGTTGGTAAGTCAAAAAGGGGAGGCTTTCGCTTTACAAGACCTGATGATCTCGCCATTGATGTCATCAAAGGGTTGCTGGCATCTGTGCCGCAATTAGATGTAAAGTTGGTTGATGATGTAATTGTGGGTAACGCTGTACCTGAAGCGGAACAAGGGTTACAGGTGGGTCGTATCATTGCTGCAAAAGCTGTAGGTTTTCATGCACCGGGCATGACGGTGAACCGTTACTGTGCCAGTGGTTTGGAAACCATTGCCATTGCTACGGCCAAGATAAGAATGGGTATGGCTGAGTGTATTATTGCCGGTGGTACAGAAAGTATGAGCATGGTGCCAACAGCAGGTTGGAAAACCGTTCCTGCTTATTCCATTGCTAAGGATGAACCCGATTATTATCTCAGCATGGGTTTAACTGCTGAGGCTGTTGCGAAAGAGTATAATGTCAATCGTGAAGACCAGGATCTCTTTGCATACAATTCACACATGAAAGCAAAGGCCGCTATCGAAAATGGATATTTTAAACCGGGTATTCTTCCTATTAATGTTGAAGAAGTCTATCTCGATCCAAAAGGAAAGAAACAAACAAAAAATTATGTGATTGATACTGATGAAGGTGTACGTGCCGATACCAACACAGATTCATTAGCAAAGCTGAAACCTGCTTTCGCAGTAAATGGAACAGTTACTGCAGGCAACTCTTCGCAAACAAGTGATGGAGCCGCCTTTGTATTGGTGATGAGTGAACGATTGGTGAATGAGCTGGGATTGAAGCCCATTGCACGTTTGGTGAATTGTGTATCGGCAGGTGTGCATCCACGCATCATGGGTATTGGCCCTGTTGAAGCTATGCCTAAAGTGTTGAAGCAAGCCAATATGAAGTTGAATGATATTGATTTGTTTGAGTTGAATGAGGCATTTGCATCGCAGGCATTGGCAGTCATCCGCAAACTTGAACTCAACCCCGATATTGTGAATATCAATGGCGGAGCTATTGCTTTGGGTCATCCACTTGGTTGTACCGGTGCCAAGCTTACGATCCAGATCACCAATGATATGAAACGACTCAACAAGAAATACGGCATTGTTACAGCCTGTGTTGGTGGTGGGCAGGGAATTGCCGGAATCATTGAAAATATTACATAGAATTACTAAGAAGTTGAAAGAAAAGAGTGGTCAATGGCCACTTTTTTTTTGTTTGCATGCTCAGGTACAGCGTTTTTATGTGATGATGACTCTCCAAATAATAAAATTACGGTTAAACTTATTGTATTTTTAAAGTCTAACAACCGTATTTCCTTTCATTTCTTAAACCAAATCTACTATGGATCGCAGAGAATTTTTGACTGCGGGTAAGAAGTCCAAACCTGCTTTATCAACTAAAAAATCTTCAGGGGCAAGAACAAGTTCGGGTATAGCACCATATAATGGTCCCTGGACCAAGAATGAAGTGGTGCATTTACTGAAGCGTACCATGTTTGGCGCTAAAACAACTGATGTGTTTTACTTCATGGGTAAAACAATGAGCGAAACTGTAGATGAATTATTAAATCCAACAGAGCCACTTCCTACGCCTCCTTTAAAAGATTATGACGGTACCGGCGCCACAACACCTGACAATGATATTACAGCCGGAACTACCTGGATTAATAGTGTGAACAATGATGGAACCATTCAAAGCCGCAGAAGAGCATCTTTAAAAAAATGGTGGACTGGTGCCATGATCAACCAGGACAGAAGTATTCGTGAAAAGATCACTTTATTCTGGCATAATCATTTCGCAACAGAATCGGTTGATGTGGGGAATGCGAATTTTTTATATAAACATGTGAATCTGTTACGGACAAATGCATTAGGTAATTTTAAACAGATGGTTCGGGATGTTACAATCGATCCCGCCATGCTTGTTTATTTAAACGGACGATATAATACAGCAAGTGCTCCTGATGAAAATTATTCCCGTGAATTACAGGAGTTGTTTACCATCGGTAAAGAAAACAATCCGAACTATACAGAAAATGATGTAAAAGCTGCAGCCAGGGTATTAACCGGATGGCAGGTGAATAATTCCATCAATACATTCCCTTCTTATTTCACTTCATCACGACATGATGCTACCAATAAACAATTCTCTTCTTTTTATAGCAACACTGTTATTACAGGAAGAACAGGTGCAACAGCCGGTGATTTGGAGTTGACAGATTTGCTCAATATGATCTTTAGTAAGAATGTTGAAGTGTCCCGCTTTATTGCAAAAAAGCTCTATCGTTTTTTTGTTCATTCAGAAGTTGATGCCGCCACTCAATTGAATGTAATTGATCCCATGGCACTTCAATTACGTTCCGGTAACTGGGAAATAAAACCTGTGCTTTCATTGTTATTAAAGAGCGAACATTTTTTCGATTATCTCAACCAGGGTGCACAAATCAAAGCACCATTAGATCATATTATTCCAATTTGCAGGGAATGGAATATTGTATTTCCAAACGCCGTTACGGAATATGCTGATGCTTATGGTATGTGGAACTACATCATGTCTGTTGCAGCAAATGCTCAGCAGAATATTGGCGATCCTCCCAATGTGGCCGGCTGGCCTGCTTATTATCAAACACCACAGTTTTATGAATTATGGGTGAACACAGATACATTGCCTAAACGGAATCAATTCAGTGATCTCATGATCGGCAATGGTTATTCAAGAAACGGAAAGAAGATTGTGATTGATGCAGTAGAATTTACCAAAACACTGCCCAATGCAAGTGATCCGAATCAATTGATTGTTGATGTGCTGGATATCATTTTTCAAATGCCTTTACTGCAGGCAACAAGAGATCAACTGAAAAAAGATTTCTTACTGTCTGGTCAGGACCAGGATTATTACTGGACCAATGCATGGCAGGCTTACCTGGCCAGTCCTACATCAGCCAATTTTAATATTGTTAATCCAAGGTTGCGTGGTTTATATAAATATTTTATGAACCTCGCAGAGTATCAACTTGCTTAAGTTCAATGAAAAACTGTAATCATTAAAAGATGATCATCATGAAACGCAGACAATTTCTTCAAAATACAATTCCCGCCGCCATTCTTCCTTCATTGGTTGATGGGTTTTCTGTAAAAGTGCTGGCTGATAATCCCATCATGTCAGCTTTATTGAACACCTATGTTGAAACAGACAGGGTAATGGTCATCATTCAACTCAATGGTGGTAATGATGGATTGAACATGGTGATTCCTTTAGATCAGTATTCAAATTATTTTAATGCACGAAGTAATATCGCCATTGCTCAAAACAGAGTACTTGCTTTAACAGGAACCAGTGCAGTTGGTCTTCATCCTTCCATGACGGGTTTACAATCCTTATACAATAATGGTAAATTACGTTTGGTACAGGCTGTTGGATATCCCAATCCGAACTTCTCCCATTTCCGTGCAACAGATATCTGGATGAGTGCATCCGACAGTAACCAGGAGTTAACAAGCGGTTGGAGTGGTCGTTATTTAAATGATCAGTATCCGAATTATCCCGTTGGTTATCCCAATAACAATATGCCTGATCCATTGGGTATTCAAATCGGTTCAACAACATCATTAACTTTTCAGGGGCCGAGTGTAAATATGGGCATCAGTATTACCAGTGCTACTAATTTTTATAATCTCATCAATGGCATACAGGACCCAGCACCAGATACACCTGCAGGCGATGCATTAAAATATGTTCGGTTGGTTGCAACGCAAAGTAATTTGTATGCAACACGTATTGTTGCAGCAGCCAATGCAGTGCCAACGCAGGGAACTTACCCCACCGGTAATACACTGGCCGATCAATTAAAGATTGTTGCAAGATTAGTTAAGGGAGGTTTAAAAACAAGAGTGTATATGGTAAGTATGGGTGGTTTTGATACACACTCATTACAAACCAATACGGATACATCAACCGGAGCACATGCTACATTAATGCAACGTTTAAGTGATGCGATTAAAGCTTTCCAGGACGACCTGCAGGGTTTAGGTGTTGCAGATCGTGTTATGGGAATGACGTTTTCGGAGTTTGGCCGTCGTGTAAAATCAAATGCCAGTGTTGGTACCGATCATGGTGCTGCAGCTCCTTTATTTGTTTTTGGAAATAAAATAAACCCCGGCATAACAGGTGTTAATCCAACCATACCCGCTAACGCAACCGTGAATGATAATATACCCATGCAATACGATTTCAGAAGCGTATATTCAACACTGTTGCAAAATTGGTTTTGTGTTGATAATACAACTTTGCAAACAATCATGCTGCAGAATTTCCAGCAATTAGGATTGTGTGCAAATGGAACCTGTTTAAATCCTACAGGAATTAATAATGTAAATAATTCTGGCATTTCATTGATCTCTAACTATCCCAACCCCTTCACTCAAACAACAACCATCAGTTTTACTACACAGGGTGGGCATACATTAGTTCAAATTATTGATGCGTTAGGGCGTGTATTAAAAACCCCGGTTGATCGTGAATATGTGGCCGGCACCTATCAGGTAAGTTTTGATTCTTATGCATTGCCAACAGGTGTTTACTATATGCGCTTGCAGAATGAATCTGTTCAGCAAGTTAAACCGATGTTGAAAGTGAGATAAGCAGTTTCAAAGTTTTTTTGGAAGAACGAAGTTTGGTTTTATATTTGCAACGTTGTTTCAAAAAAATAAGCATGAAGAAATTGCTCCTGATCGCACTACTTTTTATTTCTGTCATCCATAGTCAGGGTCAAAATAAAACAGCTTCTTTTAAGGGAACTGTTATAAACAGTATTAACAAGGAGGCCTTACCCGGCGCATCTATTTATTTGCATGATCTGCGTAGAGGAACGGTTGCGGATGCAAACGGGAAATTCAATTTCAAAGAAATCCCTGAAGGCAATCATTTGGTAGAAATTTCTTATACCGGTTACAGCAGCCTTGTTGAAACCATACTCATTAGTGGTGAAACCGAACAAACATTTCAACTAAAACCAACCATTGCTGAAAATGATGAAGTGGTGGTAACGGGGGTATCAACAGCAACTTCATTAAAGAAAATGACAACGCCTGTTGTTGTTATGCGGAAACAGGAATTATTACAAACAGGATCTTCCAACATTATTGAAGCGCTAACCAAAAAGCCCGGCATCAGTCAAATGGGAACAGGGCCAGCTGTAAGTAAACCAGTCATTCGTGGATTGGGATACAATAGGGTAGTGGTGATCAATGATGGACTAAGGCAGGAAGGCCAGCAATGGGGCGATGAACATGGAATTGAAGTAGATGAATACAGTATTCAGAAAGCTGAAATATTA
>JAYUTS010000067.1:0-26286 GCA_043754995.1 Chitinophagaceae bacterium | reverse complement strand
ATTATTACTATTGAAGATGGAACCATCAAAGGTGGATTTGGAAGTGCAGTACTTGAATTCATGGCGGAGCATAATTATAAAGCAGTAGTAAAAATCATGGGCATACCTGATCGTTTGGTTGAGCACGGCACACCGAAACAACTGTACGATGAAATAGGAATTGATGCCAACGGCATTGCAAAAACAGTACTTTCAATGATGCAGCAAACAATTAAAATACGGTATTAAGGATGTATCAATATAAGTTTCTCCAAAAATTCTCAAAATCATTCTTTTTTGTAATTAAATCATTGTAACTTTTTACCCACTTTACTACTTTTGAATTTACCTGCTGTTTTTGGTCCGGGCCTGGAAATTATTCTTTCACTAACCGGGCCAAGTAATGAAAAAGCTATTGTTATTCTCCAGTTTACTTCTGATTACTTTTTATTCAAACGGACAAGCATTAAAAAAAATAGCTGACCGTGCTAAACAAAAAGTTGAAGCAAGAACAAATGAAAAAATTGACAAAACAGTTGACACTGCTTTTAATAAAGCAGAACGAAAAGTTGATAATAAAGTAAAGGGGAAGCCAGACACTAAAACTAAGAAGGATAGCACTTCAACTGATTCAACAAAAAATGATCCTGCTTCAGATAAGCCAACTACTATAAAAGCCTATAGTAAATATGATTTTGTACCGGGAGAAAAAATAATCGGCTTTGAAGATTTTTCAACCGGCAGCATCGGCGATTTTCCGGCAGGATGGAATACAACCGGCTCTGGCGAAATAGTAACAATTGAAGATAAACCCGGTCGTTGGCTATGGCTCACAAAACCGGGCGTATTCGTTCCTGAATTTTCAGATAAGTATCCCGATGATTTTACTTTTGAATTTGATTTACTGCATGGCATTCCAATGAACGGAGGCCAGTTTAAAATTGCTTTCTCTGAATTAACAAATATTGCTCAACCACAACACTGGTCATTAGGGAATAATGTCATCAGTTTTGATTTGAACTCCGCCAATTCAAATGCTGGCCCTGAAACAGGATTATCAAGATATTCCACAAGAAAAAATTCTGCAACCGATGCCAGCAGTCAGCTTAATACCAGTTTACTCAGTTACAAAAACAATCCTGTTCATGTTTCTATCTGGCGACAAAAAGAAAGAGTGAGAGTATATCTTAACCAGGAAAAGATATGGGACATTCCAAAGGGTCTGGCGAAAGATGCAAAAATCAATGCCATTGTTTTCTCGGTGATCTATGCAGAAGCAACTGTGGTTCATTATATCGGCAACATTCGGCTGGCCGTGGGCGCACCTGATACTCGCAACAAAATGCTTACCCAAAATAAATGGGTAACCCATGGAATTTTATTTGATGTAAACAGTGCCAACATTAAACCTGAATCGTATGGAACGCTGAAAGAAATTGCAACAGTGCTGAAAGAAAATCCTGATTTAAAAGTAAACATTGTAGGGCATACAGATGCCGATGGAAATGATGCAAGCAATCTTGATCTCTCCAAACGCAGAGCTGCATCAGTTAAAGAGGCATTGGCAAAAGAATTTGGCATTGATGAAAGCAGGATGCAAACCGATGGCAAGGGTGAAGCTGAACCAATGGATAAAAATGCAACCCCTGCAGGCAAAGCCAATAACCGGAGAGTGGAGTTTATAAAACAATAACTACTCAACATCATTGAGCATGCATATCATACTTTTTCTGTTAATGATTTTTTCATTTGTGCTTCCTGTCTTTACCCAGGAAAAACCGCCCACTCAAAAAGAAATGCAGGCACAAATGCTGGAGGCCATCAATCAATTAAATATCCAAATTGTTGAACTGGAAAAACAATTGGCAGAAGCAAAAAAGAATAAAGAAGAGGAAGCAACAATAAAAGGACTGGAAGAACAAATAGCGATGTTGAAAAAGCAGGTAGCGTTGATGGGGGGATTGAATAAAAGAATACCTAAATTGCCGGGCATATCAGATCAGAAAGGAACTAAGAATCCATTCATAAGCGCCAAAAGATTTCCTGAAAGAAAAACCGCACTGCTTGCATCTTTACCCAAACGAAATATTTCTCAGCAGGAGCTTACCACATTTCTTACTGCAATCTATACCGAACTGAAAAAAAAATTACCTGTTGAAAAAGTTAACGCTGCACAAAAAATAATTACTGCATTAAAAGGTGATCCGGAAAAGTTAGCAATAACCGGAGTTACGGCATGGTATCAGAATGCTCCGTCAGATGCACTTTTATTATTAACCTATGCTGCATCCAAATCACCTGATGATCATACGCTGAATAATTGCGGTGCTATTTTTAATCTCTGCGGTTTGGAAGATAAAGCCATTCCTGTTTTAAAATATGTTTTGGCCCATCAACCTGATAATAGCACTGTACTAAATAATATTGGTCAGGCTTATGCCGGGCTTGGAGAACTGGATACTGCCATGCATTACCTGATGGCTTGCAGGACAGTGAATCCTTCACACCCCGAAGCCTGCGCAACTGCTGCATATATTGAAGCAGAAAGAGGAAACACAGCAGAAGCAGTAAAGCTGATGAGTGAGGCTTTAAAAACCGGCTACAGTGATGCCCGGGTTAAATTTATTAATGCTATTAATCCTAACAATTCCTTGCCCTTATTTACTATGCATGATCTTGATTTAAAAAACAGTTTATTCTTTAGAAACGATTTTTCATTTCCTCCTAATTGCCGCCAATGGAGCAATTGTGAAGATGTTGACGCCAAACAGCAGGAGTTTAATGACAAAATAGGCGCCCTTATAAAACGCTACCAGGCTGATATTGCACAAAACAGCATGGTTACTTTAACAACAATGAGCCCGTTTAATGAAGCCGTTTATTTTAAACTGAAACAAATAGGTGACGATTATGTGTACAGAATTCAGCAGGCATTTGAATTAATGATGTCACAAGTAAAAACTATAACAGAGAGCAGCAACAATGAAAGGATGGTCTCTGATGCAAAATATGATGCTGAATACCGGGCCTGCTATGGAAGAAGTGACCAGGCTCAATGCCAGGATGCAGTAACATACCGTCAATGTATAGAACGGAAAGGGATGGACGAACGATACTTTAATGCAATGGCAGATGTATCTGAAAATTACAAGAACAAAAGATTTCCGCTGGATCTGGAATATACCAATAAAGTGATATGGCTAATGTCATTGCGCTCAACTGATGATCGGTTTCTGAAAGCTGAAACCGCTGTGGTGGCTCTGCAGTTATTACACACTGTAACAACTTATACACTTAGTACCTGCAGTCCGGCCGGCAAACCAAATTGTGAACAATATAACCCCGCTAATCCTAATAATCCGAGTTCACCAGCCTATAAAAATTCTAAATGTCCGATCAATATTATTGTTCCGTTTGTGGTTGGAAAAATAAATCTCAATTGCAGCAAATTTGAATTTGAAGCCGGGCAAGGCCTGGTATTTACTTATGAAAAAGATTTTATTTCAAAGGAAACAACCATTGCACTTGGACCTGGAGCATCCGTTGGTAACCGCTGGATTGCAGAAGCAGGAGTGAAAGCACAGGGGTATGTAAAATTTGATGGTAATAATCAACCCGTTGATGCGGGAGTATCCGCAGAAGTTGAAGTTGAAATAACCGGACCCATATCGCCGGTTATTAAAGCGGGATTTACTGCCGGTGTCAACTCAGGCATCAATCCAACAGGTCAATTAACACCGTTTGTGTCCACATCAACCTATTCCTGGAAATAAACTATATCAATTTTACACTCTGCATGAAAAAACAAATCATCCTCCACTTACTTATCCTCATTCATTTATCTGCATGGAGCCAGAAAACCATTCCAACAGATGGACCTTGTACCAATATAATGGCAGAGAAAGCAAAAGGCAGGTGGATAAAAAATCCGGATAATTTATTTACTACTGCCGAGCAATCTGAAGTTTTTAAAAAATTAGATGCAATACATCAATTAGTATTAAAACTTTACCCCGACCCAACAGGCGTAGATGCCGTATGGCAACGCACTAACCGCAATGTTTTTTTTGCAAGTCAGTTGAAAATGGATTCAAACCGTGACGGCGTGCCCAGACGAAATGAGGTAAATGGTATTCCTGTAGCCAGTTATTATTACAGTGCTGGTTTTTTTCACTATTTCTGCGGAAGTAAAAATGAAATGTACCAGGGTTGGCCAGGTGAAACGGGTACGGGGATAAATGTATACGTTAACAGCTTTGACGCTTATGCCGGTGCAGGAGTTGATGACCCGATGACTATAGACGGACGTCCTGTAAGAATGCGGATACCGGTAAGAAAAACCTGGAAAGGCTATGAATTGTTATATAATGATGAAATCTCAACTTTTCGCAGCATACTGATTCACCGGGATGGAATATTGCCCTATATACCGGTAACCCGGAAACAATATCTTGACCACAGCATCCAACATCTCAATGAAATATTTGATAAAACAATAAAAGAGAT
Organism: Chitinophagaceae bacterium; assembly: GCA_043754995.1. GTDB lineage: Bacteria > Bacteroidota > Bacteroidia > Chitinophagales > Chitinophagaceae > Lacibacter. Next base: position 21,801 of record JAYUTS010000067.1, on the reverse strand, counting down.
GCAAGAAATCCCTGTTCGTTCCCTTGAAGTACAGGAAGCAGAGAAAAAAATTAAGCTTGCCAAATTTGAAAAAGATTTTGGAAAAGATCCGAAAAGGTTGAAGTCGGCAGTGGATTATTATTTGTCAGGTTACCAAACCGAACAGCAACAAAGGGAGGAAAGGGTGAAAGCGATGGTAAAAAATAAGGAGGATATAGTTAAACACTACCGGGATGAACTGGAAAAAACTATAAAAGAAGGGCTGCTTGACTCTCCTGCTACCGTTAGAGTGTTTCATTCACCGGATGCACAAGCACCGGTTTTTGTTAAAGAAAGTGAAGGCGGGCAGATGCTGATAACAGATAATCCGGCTTACCTGAAAAAGGACCTACCAAAACATGTACCGCAGTTTATGGTTTTCTCCTGGTCATGGGATTCCCATCCTCCCCAGTTAAAAATTGGGGAAATGGTGGAAGCAAATTTTCCAATAGAAAAATTGCAGGCGATGATTGATAAATAAAAGTTATTGAGAACTGTTATGGATTAATCGTATTCCACGTTTGCTTAAAAAATTATTCAGCAACAACAAATAACTCTGCTGTATCCGGTTCCCTGTTTTCATTCCATTCTATAATAAAATTATTCATGCCTTCACCTACCAGCAAACTCATATACTGCTGTTGCGACAATTCGAGTAATGAAAGAAAAAGAAAAATGGCATGGATCCTGTTTTCACAGATATCAAATAATTTTTCAAAAGGCAGGATTTTTTCTTCCTTTACAATATTGAGCATATAATCACGGCTGCCTTCCATGGTATAGTTGTATTGCACAACTGTATGCACCGGTTTATTAAAGCGCTCATGATGTTTTTTCATTACACGTTCAAACGTCTTCATGAGTTTGAACATAGTAATGGTTTGGATCTCTGTTCCCTCACCGGCCTCTTCCCCAATCATGGAAAGTTCACGGGTAATATTTCCCCGTTTGAGCATCAGCATACGCAGTGCTTCCATTTCAGCCATTTGTGCGCTGGCTTCTTTGAATCGTTTATATTCAAGAATCTTGTCAATCAATTCCTGGCGTGGATCAATTTCATTTCCCTGTTCATCCAGTTCTTTGCGTGGCAATAACATTTTTGCTTTGATCCGCATAAGAGTAGAGATGAATAAAATAAACTCGCTTGAGAGTTCAATATTCAATTCTTCACTTTTATGGATGAAAGCAAGAAAATCTTTAATGATACCTGTAATGGGAATATTGTAAATGTCGAGTTCGTCCCGTTCAATAAAAAACAACAACAGGTCGAAAGGACCTTCGAACTGGGGGAGTTTTATGTGGTATGATTCTGTTTGCAATGCAGGTTGATTTTTTACAAAAAAAATCACGGTATATTTCTCTTCCGTGACTTGCAAATGTAGGTGAATCTATTCACTAAAAATTAGCTGAAAAACCCACACCAAACAGGGATTTCCATTGAGTTCCCAATAGTTTGCCCGGCACTTTCGGGTCTTTGGCATCATGGTCATAGATCAGATCAAAACTGATCGTAACTCCGAGGTATTTATTCACTTTCATTCCTAATAAGTTCGTCCAGAAAACATCAATATTCTGCGGATCCTTTTTATAATTGCTGAACAGATCTAAGCGGCTTAAAAGGTTGATATTTTTTGCCAGATCTTTTTTGAGATTGGCTGTTGCAAATGCACCAATTTCATAATTAGCGCTTTTTGTTGTATCGCTAAAACTAAATAAGCGTCGTAAGCTTTTGTTGGGCTCTGTTACAATCACCCATCTTGATGTTATCGGTGATAAGAATACATCAAAGCTTGCATCGGGCTTGTACAGCATGCCGGGCGATAGTAAAACATAAGCCGGTGCAAAGAAGGATGAGTTTTTTGTTTTTACGTTATTGGCTACATAAGCAAATCCATTGCTGAATTGTGAACGAAGGTTACCTAATGCGGAGATATACCATTTGGGATTTTTAAGCTGATACCCGTAACGGCTCAGCAAATCAAAACGATCATCATTTTTCCGTGTTCCCTGGCTGGTTGTATTCACCATACCATATTGCATATTCACCGTGTTATCCCATGAATTTCGTTCTCTTTTTAAATAGGCGTAGGTATTTAATATCCCGTTGAGTGAAAAAGAAAATTTCTCGGCACCCGCTGCCCAGTTATGACTGCTGCCTTGTGAGAGATTGAGTGCAAACACGCCTCCTTTTGTCCAGCCTTCTTTTTGTTTTTCATCTTTCTTTATTTCCCGTTTGCTTTCATTCTTCAGTTTTTGAACGTCCTTATCCTGTGCTAAAAGACTATGTGCAGCAGCAGTAAGAAGAAGTACACAACAGATTCTTTTTATCATAAGAGTTGTTTTTAATGATAAAATTTAACGGCAAATAAAATGCCATCGTTCTTTCATTATTATATAAAAAAAGGCAAAAGCATTGAAGCCATTGCCGTAATAATGTTTTATTCAATTTTACTTTTTTAATGCATCACGGATTTCAATCAATAATTGATCAGTTGATGATAGTTCGGCAGGTGCAGCAGGTGGTTCTGCTTTTTTTGTTTTGTTAATTCCTTTAATTACGAGGAAAAGAAAAAAAGCAATGACAATGAATTTTACAGCAGCAGCAATGGCCAATCCATATTTCAGCTCTGCTTCGCCTACTTTAACCGACAGTGTATCAAAATTAACACCCCCTGTTAAGATGCCCACAATAGGCATCAGGATGTGATCTACAACGGCGCCTACAATAGCGCCAAATGCGCCGCCGATAATAATGCCAATTGCAAGATCAGTTACATTTCCTTTCATTGCAAAATCTTTAAACTCTTTGAGCATTCCCATAATAGTTGGTTTTAGTTAAATTAAAAATAAAAAAAAGATAGCAGGTATAATTGTTTAACTCTATAATATCTCCATTACTTTTTCAACCCCGGGTATTGCATTTTAAGTTTTACTAAAGTGTCATGAACGGTGGTTGCAATCAGGTGTTCTTTATACCAATTCTGATCACTCGGAATAATATGCCAGGGTATATTATTGCAGGTATTAAAACATGCTTCATAATAGTTCATATACTGAGCCCAGCGTTTGGCTTCATCAAAATCTTTTTCATTGTATTTCCACATTTTCCGTGGATCATGCGTACGTTCCTCCAATCTTTTCTGTTGCTCTTTTGGTGAAATATGCAGATAGAACTTGAGCACCTTTGTATGGTTATGTTTTGTAATTAAGTCTTCAAAATCATTGATGGCTTTCATTCTTTTTACTGCTGTGGCATCATTGCACCAGCCGTGAACCCTTGTAATGAGTACAGCTTCATAATGACTGCGGTTAAAGATTTTAATGTTCCCTGTTGCCGGTACATGTGCATGTATTCTCCACAAAAAATCATGCGATAATTCTTCAGGTGTTGGTACTTTATATGATTTCACTGAAACACCCATGGGATTCAGGGATCCAAAAACATTCCTGATAGCGCCATCTTTTCCACTTGCATCCATTCCCTGTATAATTACCAGTAATGAATGTTTATTTTCTGCAATCAGGAGATTTTGCAATTCATCTAACTCCACCAATAATTTTTCTGTTTTTGCTTTGGTCTTTTCTTTATCAAATCCCTTTGGAGCCTCTGTGCTGATGGCTGATAGCTTAACTGTTGCCATAAAATTATTTTAACGAATATAAATATCTTGTTTCTAATCCGCTAATTTCATTCACTTTTGCAACCTCATTTATGCAACCAAAATTCTTTAACTGGTTCCTGTTTGTCATCCTTTCTTTTGTATGGGGCAGTTCTTTCATCTTAATGAAAGAAGGTCTGAAACAATTGTCGGCTTACGAAGTGGCTGCCTTGCGAATGTTCAGTGCAGGGATTGTATTGCTTCCATTTGCATTAAAAGCTTTCAGGAGCATACAACGAAAAGAGATGGGGTTGATCATTTTAACGGGTATGCTTGGAAGTTTTATTCCTGCCGTTCTTTTTTGTGTAGCCGAAACAAAAATTGACAGTGCATTAGCCGGCATGCTCAATGCACTAACACCGTTGCTTGTAATCATTGCCGGTGCATTATTTTTTAATTCTCCGGTTCAATGGAAAAAATTGCTGGGTGTTTTGGTTGGGTTCGGCGGTATGCTCCTCTTATTCTTTGCAAAAACAGCCAACGCCGGCAACAGTAACTTGTTTTTTGCTTCACTCATATTGATTGCAACATTTTGTTATGGATTAAATGTAAACATCATCAACAAATATTTAAAGCATATAAGTTCGCTGCATATTGCAGCCGTTGCATTTGTATCGTTATTGATTCCTTCGGTTATCATATTAATTGCATCGGGATATCAACATCATTCATTTACTGATTATGCTTTTATCAAAGCCACTGCTGCGTCGGTTGTATTAGGTGTTTTTGGAACTGCTGTGGCCTCTGTTTTATTTTATATGCTCATGAAAAGAGCAGGACCACTGTTTTCCTCTATGGTTACTTATGGAGTTCCGTTTTTTGCGCTGATGTGGGGATTACTTGCAGGTGAAACAATTACATTGCTTCAGATAGTTGGTTTGCTGATTATATTGTTGGGTGTTTACCTGGCCAACAGGCAATAAAAAAAGGAATGCCGGGGCATTCCTTTTTTTATTGCCTGCAGTTTATTTACACTGACATGATCTCTTTGTCTTTTGCTTCAAGATGTTTATCAATCTGCACTGTATAGCGATCGGTGAGTACCTGTATATCTTTTTCTGCATCTTTAGCAGCATCTTCACTCAACCCGTCTTTTTGTAATTTTTTTATGTGTTCAATTCCATCCCGGCGAATACTGCGTATAGCAACTTTAGAAAGCTCGCCTTCAGCATTTACTCTTTTCACCAATTCTTTTCTTCTTTCTTCGGTTAATGGCGGCAGGAACAAACGAATAATATTACCGTCATTCTGCGGCGTTAATCCAATATTTGAATTGATGATTGCCCGTTCAATAGGTTGCAGCATATTTTTTTCCCATGGCTGAATGGTGATGGTTCTTGCATCAACCACGCTGATATTTCCTACCTGGCCTATGGGAGTAGGAGTTCCGTAGTAATCAACGACGATGCTATCCAGCATATTGGGGTTGGCCCTGCCGGCACGGATTTTTACCAATTCAACTTCAAGATGTTGAATTGCCTTTTTCATATGCTCTTCGGCATCCATCAAAATTATTGAAAGCTCTTCTGTCATACAATGAATAATTATTGAGCTGCAAACCTAATAAAATTGGTTCTACTACAATCAAATAAAAAAAGGATGTTTATTTGGCGATCTCTTCGGACTCGTGCACGGGTGCATTTGCCTTTATGGGTATTATCTTGGTTTCACTGCCAATTTTTTCTTTTGCATCAAATGAAAGCGGGAACAGTTTACGGCGGTTGGCCCTGTTTGAATAGATGAGGATGCTTATGACTGAAAAACCAACACTGATGAGGCCAAATAATAAAAAAGTAATGTTCAAATTCCGGCCAAGCAAGGTGGCGCCGGCAATAAGAATATTAAATGAAACAGCGAGGAAAGTAACCATATTATGACTGCATCCTTTTGCAAGCAATAAATGATGCACATGGTTGCGATCGGGGCTGAAAGGAGATCGTCTTGATAAAATGCGGTAGGCAAAAATCCTGAGTGTATCAAATAATGGAACAAATAAAATAGCAAATCCTATTGCTGGTGCAGCGGGGAGAAAAACTTTTGCCGTAGGTACCGTTGCGATTTGTATGAACTTAATAACAAGTATGGAGTTAACTAACCCCAGCAGCAGGGATCCAGTATCGCCCATGAAAATTCTTGCAGGTGAAATATTAAATATTAAAAAAGCAAGCAGGCTTCCTGCCATAGAAAAAGACATAATTGCGTAAAGTGGCTGGTCGGCTAATACAAAATAAACACCAAAGGCTATGCTTGTAAACAAACCCAACGATCCTGCAAGACCATCCACCCCATCAATTAAATTAAACGAATTGGTGATTACAACGATAGTGAGATAAGTAAATATGAGACTAAGGAGAAATGGCATTTTTTCCATTCCCAGGAAACCAAACATTCCATCAATTAACACCCCTCCTTTGTACACAATGATAAATGCAGCCAATAACTGACCTAAAAATTTTTTCAGTGGTGTAAGAACAACGATATCATCTTTTAACCCAAGAAAAAACATCACCAGAAAAGCAGCAGCAAAATATTGAAGCTCTGCCCAACCTGTTGGTGCTGCAATGAGAAAGGCCATAATAAATCCTGCAAAGATTCCAATGCCACCAAGTGAAGGAACAGGATTTGCATGCAGCTTCCTGTCATCGGGCACATCAAATAAATGCTTCATTTCCGCTACCCTGATAATAATGGGAATAGCCGAAAATGTAATTAAAAATGCAATTACCGATCCTATAAGAAGGTGATCCATGAAGTTCAAGTTTACTAAGTTGCAAAGCTAATCATATAGCCCGAAAGTCAAAATACATAATAATATGCTTTCTTACAATCAACTTTTGAACTTTTTGGCTATAAATATCCAAAGTCAGATACCAAAAACCGTGAAAAAGTTTACTGAAGCCGAAAATATTTTTCTGTTAGCTTTGCCGCAATTCAAAAAAAAATGACAGAACTGAAAGAAATAGCAACGCAAATAAGGAGAGACATTGTACGCATGGTACATGGTTGTCAAAGCGGTCATCCCGGCGGGTCCCTTGGCTGTACAGAATATTTTACTGCACTGTATTTCAAGGTAATGAAACACAACCCGGCTTTTGATATGAATGCAACAGGCGAAGATGTATTCTTCCTCTCAAACGGTCATATCTCCCCCGTTTTTTATGCTACCCTTGCCCGAAGCGGATATTTTCCTATTGAAGAAATGAAGACTTTCAGAAAATTAAATTCAAGGTTGCAGGGCCACCCTACTACTCATGAGCATTTACCCGGCGTACGAATTGCTTCGGGATCATTGGGCCAGGGTTTAAGTGTTGCCATTGGGGCCGCTTATTCCAAAAGGCTGAATAAAGAAAACACCGTTGTTTATACTTTGCATGGCGATGGTGAATTACAGGAAGGCCAGAACTGGGAAGCCATTATGTTTGCAGCTCATCATAAAATGGATAACCTCATTGCAACTGTTGACTGGAATGGTCAGCAAATTGATGGCCCTACCAAAAAAGTAATGAATCTCGGCGATTTGAAAGGTAAGTTTGAAGCCTTTGGCTGGGAAACACTCATCATTGAAGACGGAAATGATATGGATCAAATGGTTGCCGGTTTTGAGAAAGCCAAATCGTTTCTTGGCAAAGGAAAACCGATTGTGAACCTGATGAAAACAGAAATGGGCCAGGGAATTGATTTCATGGTTGGCAGTCACGAATGGCATGGCATTGCTCCCAATGATGAACAATTAGCCAATGCATTACAGCAATTAGGAGAAACAAGTTTGGGGGACTATTGATTTATACCGATACTGTAACTTGTAATAGTCTAATATTCGCTCCGCTCAATTAGCCTAAACAGCTACTCTATCGGCATTATCCATTGTAACATTTCAAATAAATCCTTTGAACCAATTTGAAATGAACAATGGTATTACTGCGCTCTTAAAGAAATTTTTTGCCGGGCCGCTTTTACTGAAGGTATCCAGGATGCAAGAAGAGCAATCACAAATACGGTTACTATAATCAACAGCAGATCAGTGACCAATATTTTCACGGGATAATAATCAATGACAAATGATCCCTGTAACGGAATCAATTTGAATGTAACCTGCAGGTAACTAAAGATCAAAGCCAGAACAATCCCTATCAGGCTTCCTGCAAATGCAAGCAACACACCTTCAGTTAAGAATACTTTTTGTACAAACGTTTTACTGGCACCCATTGCCTGTAATATCTGTATGTCCTGTTCCTTTTCCAATACAAGCATGGTTAATGCGCCAACCATATTAAAAGCAGCGATGATGAGAATAAGAGATAAGATGCCATAAATAGCCCATTTTTCCATTTGCATAACGGCAAACAATGAACGATTTTGCTGATACCTGTTTTCCACTAAATAATTTTTCCCGAGCAATTGCTGCACCTGCTCCATCACTTCTTTTTCTGATGAACTGTTTTTCAGTTTTATTTCTGCAGAACTGTATTCATTTTCTTTTAACCCAAGCATTTGTTTTAAAATAGCCAGGTTGGTGATGACATATTTATTATCAAAATCCTGTTGAATAGTAAATGATCCAGTCGGCTGTAAATTAACGGTGCTGATAGATTCCATGGGATTATCCGTTGCAGCCACTCCTCTTTTTGGCAGGTAAGCAGTAACAGGAGTAATGCTTCGGTCGCTGAGCAGGTTTAATGCATTTTCAATTCCTGAACCCAATACCAATGCAGGCATTTCTTCATTTCCTACATCAAACTTTCCATTGCTCATTCGCTCTGGCAGGCCACTTACTTTAGTATAAAAATGATCTACCCCTTTCATCACAGCATTGGTTCTGTATTCACCATTCTGCAAATGCACATTTTCTTCTACGATCATGCTCACCGCATCAACATCATTCAACAACTTTATTTTTTGCAATGTTGCTAAATCAATCAGCATTATTTTTTGCTGAGCAGGTACAATTCGTATATCGGGATAAAAAGAGGAGTATAAGGTCTTCACCAACCCTTCGAAACCATTAAAGATGCTGAGGACAATTACCAAAGCAGCCGTACCAACAGCCATAGCCGTTACCGTTACCCATGCAATGATGTTGATGGCATTGGTTGATTTTTTTGATTTAAAGTATCGCCAGGCGAAAAGAAAGTTCAATGCTGATGGATAATTTATTAATTGTGAATGGTCAATGGTGAATAGTGAATGACAATACTCAACACTATCGGCTATCAACTACCGGCTCAAGACTCATTGCTCTTCTTCCTTCTTAGCTCCTTCAATTTTTTTAAAGAGCTCTTCCATTTTAAACACCTGGTCTAAGGTATCATCAAGGAAGTATTTCATTTCCGGGATGCGGCGTAACTGGTGTTTGAGTTTGGAGGCGAGTTCCCGTTTGATTTCGGATCCTCTCTCTTCAATTTTTTTAAGCACTTCAACATTATCTTTTGCCTGGAATACACTAAGATAGATCCTTGCTTCCAGCAGATCGGGGGTGATTTTTACTGATGAGATGGAAACCAAACCACCATCCACCATACTCAAACCCAATTTCCTGAAAATAGTTGTTATTTCTTCGTGAATAACCCCGGCTACCTGTTTCTGACGTTTTCCTTCTAACATATCTGCAACAATTAAACGCTGTAAAAGTAGTTACTTTGCGGCGTTTACAACATGAAACAGTTTAAAAGGATTTTCAAATACTTAGCAGGGTATAAAGGAAATATTGGTTCTTATCTCCTCTTCATTGTTTTATCCATTGTTTTTTCAATGGTATCGCTTGCCATGTTAGCGCCCTTCCTGCAGTTGTTGTTTGGTATAGAAAAATTAACACTTGACAAACCTGAATTTATTTTTTCTGCAAAAGGCATTCTTGCCTATATGCGTTATATTATCAGCACATTAATTACTGATAAAGGGGCAGCGTCAGCTTTAGCTTTTATCTGTGGCATCATTATTACTTCTGTTTTTTTTAAAAATGTTTTTCTTTATCTCTCCTATCGTGTATTAGCTCCTATGCGTAATGGTGTAATGACCAAACTGCGTGGCGATTTATATGAAAAAGTATTGCAGCTTCCTATAGGTTTTTTTACTGAGCAACGAAAAGGCGATCTCATTTCACGCATGAGTAATGATGCGAACGAAGTGGAGTGGAGTGTGATGATGGCATTGGAAGCTTTGATTAAAGAACCACTAACCATTTTATTTTACCTGCTGATGATGATCATCATCAGTCCACAGTTATCATTGTTTCTGTTTGTGTTTTTACCTGTTGCTGCATTCATCATTGGAAGAGTAAGCCGCTCATTAAAAAAACAATCAACAGATGCACAGGAAAAAAATGGACTGATCATATCTATACTCGATGAAACACTTAGTGGCATCCGTGTCATCAAAGCCTTTACTGCTGAAAAGTTGTTGGGACAACGATTTCATCAAATGAATGTGGAATTGAATCATATCCGCAACCGCATCAACTTCAGGAAAGATATGGCATCACCCTTATCAGAATTTTTAGGTGTGTTGGTTTTAAGTGGCGTATTATGGTTTGGTGGAAAAATGGTATTGGGGGGTAGTGAAAATGCTGGTGGTCTTACACCAGATGGTTTCATCACTTATATTTTATTCTTTACTCAAATCATCAATCCGGCTAAATCACTTTCATCAGCTTATTACAATACAAGAAGAGGCAGTGCAGCTATTGAACGGATTGAAGAAATATTAAACGCACCTGTTGTAGTAGAAGAAAAAGAAAACCCGGTTGTTCTTTCATCGTTTGAAAAAAGTATTGAGTTTAAAAATGTTTCATTCGCTTATTACGATACCGTTGTTTTAAATAATATTAATCTTGTATTGGAAAAAGGAAAAACCATTGCTTTGGTGGGATCAAGTGGATCAGGTAAATCAACATTGGCTGATCTTGTTCCAAGATTTCATGATGTAACCGAAGGGGAAATTTTAGTAGATGGCATCAACATCAAAGAATATTCATTGAACAGTTTGCGCCAGTTTATGGGAATTGTTACACAGGAACCCATTCTGTTTAATGATACCATTGCCAGTAATATTGCACTTAGTAAACCAAATGCAACAACTGCCGAAATTGAATCGGCTGCAGCAATTGCCAATGCTCATCACTTTATTATTCAGAAAGACAACGGCTATCTTGAAAATATTGGCGACAGGGGAAGCAAGCTCAGCGGTGGCGAACGGCAACGTGTAACCATTGCAAGGGCGGTTTTAAAAAACCCACCGATTCTGATACTGGATGAAGCCACTTCTTCACTTGACACAGAAAGTGAACGTCTTGTTCAGGATGCTATTAATCATTTGATGAAAGACAGAACGAGTTTAGTGATTGCCCACAGGCTGTCAACCGTAAGACATGCCGATGAGATATTGGTTCTGCAAAAGGGGGTGATTGTGGAAAGAGGTACCCATACCCAACTGGTTGCCAGAAATGGCTTTTACAGGCGACTTGTTGATATGCAGGAGGTAAAATAAGCCGCCCTAAAAAAGTTTTACGAAATATTGGCTGGAATCCCCGTCTTTCAACAAAATCATTATCTTTACCCCGTTAATGTGAATTCAGTTCGTGTTTCTGAACCATCAGGTCCTTGTTCTTATTGATGAGTTTCCTTAGGTCTTCAGCTGCTATTCTGGTTCACGATTTTTAGTTTTTAATTTTTTTCTTGTGAACATTTACGTAGGAAACCTGTCCTGGTCCATGACGAACGAAGACCTGGCTGCACTGTTTGAGCAATTTGGCGCTGTAAGCTCTGCCAAAATTTTAACCGACAAATTTTCGGGCCGTAGTAAGGGTTTTGCATTTGTTGAAATGGATAATGCAGAAGAAGCCCAGGCTGCAATCAGCCAACTGAACGACACTGATGTTCAGGGACGCAAGATTGTAGTAAACGAAGCTCAGCCTAAAAAAGATGATGGCGGCTTTAAGAAACGCAGCTTCGGCGGCGGTGGCGGCGGTGGCGGCTTCCGTGGTGGAAGTGGCGGCGGCGGCGGCTACAAAGGTGGCGGCAGCGGTGGCGGTGGCGGCTACAAAGGTGGCGGCGGCGGCGGCGGTTATAACAGAGATTATTAATCAGATGCAAATCGTCATACAATTAAAATCCTTTCACAACAGTTGTGAAAGGATTTTTTATTGCCCATTGTCCTCATTCCGGCAACTTGGCTATTGTTGGGTAATACGCCGGAAAAGCGGTGTACTCAAAGTCCATTTTCAAGATTAAATCCATTTTTTACTTGCTCATCAATTAGCTTCTCTTTTTCAGCTTTGGCCTCTTCCTCTGTCAAAAGTGTTTTAACCTGTGCCTGTCCTTTTGTACCTGTTTTCCCATAGCGGATATTCAATTGTGCTTTGTTTTGAGCAATTTCCCAGAAACGTTCGCTATCAACTGAATGCAGTGTGGTAAACTTCAATACATCTTCTTTATTCGCTTGAAGTAAGGGCCTCGAAACAGTTATTACGGTTTCCGGTTCCCTGCTGTTTTCTGTAATTCCTTCAACCTCTTTAACAATAAGATTAATAACACGGCTGCTGTCTTCCAGCCAATCCTTCGCATATACATTCATTATTTTCCAGCCAAAAGACTGAAGGATGGATGGTCGTTGATAATATTGTTCAACAAGGTCGCTGTTTTGATAATGATGATCGTCATCTGTTAAAATTCCAAGACTATAATGTGCATCTTCTGATTGTTTTTTTATACCTAATGAACATCGAAAGCTGCTTTGACCAATACGTTCATCAACAACATATTTTTTTGCTTCCAGAGCTTTCTTAATTTGAAAAGTTGTTACAGACAGTTCAATCTTTATTTCCTTCTTTTTTTGTTCGCCTGTTGCTAATCCTTCAAGAATCGTATTGGCATTACTCATATTTCCGGTACTTACCATTTCTGCATATTGCAGGAAACGTTTAAAATAATTAGCACCATCATTGTAATCGTTAGTGATATGATGATAACGGATGCTACTAACAATTGCCATGTGTTTTTTTGCCCTGCTGAAAATAACATTCAACCTTTTCTCTCCACCTTTTCGGTTAATGGGTCCGAAGTTCATCAACATTTTTTTATTACTGTCGTGCCCATAACACACACTCATAATAATTATATCACGTTCATCACCTTGCACGTTTTCAAGATTCTTTACAAATAGCCCTGTAAACTGTCCATCGTCTTTGCGGTTATATGCTTTTTCTAAAAGTTCTTCAAACACTTTATCTGTAGATGCGAGAGTATCAATTGCCTCTTCAATTATACCCTGTTGTTCCTGGCTGAAAGCAACTATTCCGATACTTTCCTGAACATGATCCCCCAACAAACGTTTCACCATATTTGCAATGTATTTTGCCTCCTGCATGTTACTTCTTGCCTCATAAATACTGTTAGTTAGGTAATGAAAGCTGATACTTCCACCTAATAAAGTGGTTGCGTTATCCATACCTTCTTCTGCCTGTTTAACTTCCAGTAAAGGTTTTGAATAGTGATGGATCGTTCTATCAGGTATCGTTAATAAGCCTGCTTCGTAAAAGGCATGATTTGAATAACTGATAAGTGTTTCATATCTGCTTCGGTAGTGCCAACTCAGCATCGTGCTGTTCAATTTACGTGAACCCTGAACCAATAAACTATCCGATTCAGTACTTAATATTTCATCTTCACTTTCGCCTTCAATGGTTTCAAGGTCTTCCGGGTCTTCTGCCTTTGCGGTAAAAAAGCTGCTGGGAGGCATTTGTTTATCATCACCTACTATAATTGATTGTGGTGCCCGGAAAAGAGCAGGTATCCCTTCTTCCAAAGTAATTTGACTGGCTTCATCAAAAATTACAACATCAAAGAAATTAGTATCCAATGGCAAGCTGTCACTTACACTAAGCGGACTCATTAGCCAAACTGGCTTAATATCTTTTAATACTTTACCGCTTTCATTTGAAGCAATTTCCCTGATACTTTTATACCGCATGGTCTTACTCATCTCATGCTCCAGTGTTTTACGTCCTTCAGTATAATCCTTCTTAAAAATTTTCTGTTCGGGAGACAATATAGATACTGATGCATTACTTAGATCATAGTTTTTCAGAAATTTCTGCTTTCGCTCAGCCCTGATATACTCGCTATTCAACTTAAGTAATTCTTTATAGTCTTTTTCAATTCCATTTGCAATATCCTGCAGAACCTTATGATTAATTCCGGCAAACGGAAGATTTTTTTGAAACAAAAGTTGTAGCGTTTTATTTGCCATTGCAGCTTCTGCCTGTATCGGTGTTAAAGGAAGTTTCCTGATAAAATTCTGAACTGCTGCTGGCAATGTCGAAAACCTTCTTAAACTTGGCAATAGATCCTTTAATATATCAGCATTGCTTTTAATCGTAGAAAGTTCATCATTAATTTGCAGCATGCTTTTGCCTTCATATCCATAAAGACATTGCTTCAACTGAAGCTCTATTTGGTGCAAGAGGTTATTTAATTTACTTAACTGCAATACCAGTTCATTTGATTTTGGATGTTGCAACAAATAATCGATCTCCTTATCACCCTGTTTGCGTCTTAACACTTCAATTCCCAGATATACAGTATCAATGTTATCTACATGATATCTGTTCTGCAGCTCTTTTTTATTTTGCTCGGCTTGTTGATGTATTTCGAACTCTTCTTTTAATTGGTTTAAAATTGTACTGTATTGTGGTTTAATTTGATGAGCAGAAAAATCGTACGATTGATTTAACTGCTTTTTTAATCTTCTCCAATTGCCATTGAAAAAACTAAAGAATGATTTTTCATTTTTTAGTGCCAATGAAATTGCCTGTTCTACTTCTTGCTTCTCAAATTTATAAACCCACCTTTTATTTGTTTCAAGTACCTGTGTATAGGCATCACGTATCTGCTTATACTGCCTGTAATTCTCTTCAAACTCCTGCGCCTCTCTGTTTGTTATTTCCACCAATTGCAGGTTATTACTTTGAGCAAGAGGCTCTAGTATAACAGAATCTTGGATTAAATTCTTAATGTTTTCCAGTTGAGCAGCATGATGCGAGGGAATATTATTTTGTTGAATAATTTCTGACAATTGCAGAATAGACTGTTGAGAATGTTGAATAAGCCCATCCATTAATGTAAATGGATTTTCTGATTTTATTACTTCAACCCCCAAGTTACTAAACGGGTGACTTGCGAGCTGGGGTTCTGCACCTGTATCTTCAAGTGATTTCCCGAGCTGATTGATTGTTTCGCCAAACTGTATCCATTCACTATAATGTGGCACAACTTCCTGTTTCATAGCATCCAATTCAGGGATGTATGCTTTCAGCCTAACAAGTACTTCCAACAGCTTCCTTGTATTAACACCAGCTTCTGCGCTAACAGTTTGTTGCTCCCGATGGTAAATTTGTAATAGATTTATTTTTTCAAGAAGTCTGTTTAATACTTTTTCCCGATTATCTGTTATAGACCCCTGATCCATTTTATTTTTGAGAAAATCATCATAAACTACACGTAGATCTTTGATGAATTCCTTTTTATCACTCTGGCTGTCGTGAATATAACAGCATAACTCTGCCAATTGGTTTTGTTGCAAACGGTGATACACCACATCCAACGCAGCCCGTTTTTCACAAACAAAAAGGATTGTTTTTCCGTTGGCCAGAAAGTCGGCTATCAGGTTAGTGATTGTTTGGCTTTTGCCGGTACCAGGAGGCCCTTGGATAATGTAGCTGTTTCCGCTTCTGCTATGCATAACCGCTTTTGCCTGTGTTGGATCTGCTGCAATTACATGATACCAATCTGTCGGATTATTATCAATAATCGTTTCCTGTAATTGTTTCGGTTTATTACTGAATAACTGATTGAACACAGCATGATCAATTGCTTTATCCGTCACTTTATTGTAATCACTTACAAGACTCATTTTCTTGTAATTGAAATTGCCTAACACAATATTGCAAACATCGAAATCCCAGCTATACGGATTATTATCTCCTTCTGCAAGTTGAAAAGTACTTTTTACAGCGGTGCTGTCTTTATCAGCAAAGTTTCCGACACTTTCAGGAATATCTATATCGCTTAATAAAAACTCAAGTGTGCTTTGCTTGGGCTCTACTTTTTGTCTGAATAATTCCAGTCCAAGCGGTCTGTAATTATCTTGACTGTAACTGTAATCGATCTGATGAAAAGTGGGGCTACCTTTCAGCTTTAATCGTTTGCGGTAATTATTGATTGTTTGACGTGCTATGCTATGTACAATTTTGATTCTTGGTTTATCAATATAATTAAGCTTTACACCTTGCTTTGCCGCATCAATTTTCTCCTTTAGTAATTCAAAGAACTGCGACATACTTACGTCGTCAAAGTCAATGCTTTCCGGCAGTTCAATTCCATAAAGGTCTTTCAGGTGATTAGCCAATATTGGATTAACAATAGCAGCATTGTCAATAATTTTCAATGTAAATCGCTCTTCCTTTAAAGACTTTTTTCGTTCCAACTCAACTGGTAGCAAAAGCAAGGGGCTTTGAATGCGTTCATTAATGTCTTCTTTCAAATTGTTCCAATGTAAAAAGGCAACCACCAGTTTAAGCTGACTAAACCCATACTCCTTCTTATCATTTTCTGAGTGTAGCCTTATGCCATTTAATTGGGCATTTAAATAAGGATGATCTTCAAACCTTAAATACTTATTCAATGGAATGTCTTTCATTGCCATGATATGCTTTGAAATATCCTCATTCCATGTAAATAATAGTTGCGGGTTGATACTTTGATAATGCAGTACCATTGGCACACTACTTACAGTTAAGTTAACAAAGCGCCCATTGGATTTATAATATAGTAATCGGTTTCTACGACTTGTATCAAAAAGTCTGTTACGTAATTTCGATAGGATAAAGGTTTTTCTATCTGATGGTTTCTTAATTTGGAATGCTGCCAATTGAGAAAGATCAACCTGTCGTTGAGGATCGTAATCACGGTAATATTTTAAACGCAGTATGATTTCCTGTAGATCCCGGCTTCGTTCTCCTCTGTCTAATTCTGTCATTTCTGTAACTAAAGCACAGATAGTTGGATGCATACGGGAATTAAGCCCTGCTGGCTGATTTCTGTAAACAGCAAACTGGTTTAAATCTTCTGCATCATATAAGTCTAATCCCATTACAGCACTGCCTAATATTAATCCTAAACAAAAAATATCTGTTTGAACATCATGATGACCAACTTTTATTTCAAAACATTGATAACCGGGAAGATAAACAGGAAGCGTCAGTGTTTCATTAGGGTTAAGTTGAACTTTCCGGTTGGAAATTGCTGTTTTATTTTGCGACAAATCTGAATCTACAATTACCCGTTCAGTAATTGAATAGCCGCCGACTTGTTCATTATCAAGTAACTTTTGAACTGCTGATAAATTTGAAACAGGGGTATGCGAAAAATGTTCATCTATATCCAACCTTCCATTGGTTAGGAAAACAGTATCGGCTTTTTCAAACGAACCGACTTGCCCATTTTCATGAAAACTTGCTACTTCCTCAAACAATGGCATAACAAATTCAATGACTTCATCTGTAGACAAGGGTCCAGTAGTAAAAGCTGATTGAAGGTATTGTTGAAAGGTTGTTACAGAATTCATATTAATGGTCGTTAGGTATTTATTAATCAAATATTAAACTTAGGCTTGCTGCATATTGTGCTCATGGTAGGAAGCAAGCGATTGTTTTTTTAAGGAGGCAGTTTTTTTATCAGTCAGTTTCTGCTCTTTTTTAATAGCATTTGCAAATGCTTTTTCCAGCTTTAGCTCATCGGCTAAGTAAAAACAATATCCAAGAGGAACATCTTCCAGTTCTTTATCAACAGTAGTAAAATCATATAACACATAAGCCAGGTAATCTTGCAAATTATGATGTAAATATTCTATCCTTGAAGCGAGACTTTTTTTATCAGGCAACTCTTGTAAGGCAAAGTCACCAAAATATTGTTTGCTTAATGCTGTTGTATGGGCAGTTTGCATCCATATAGGATTGAGTAAATGTTGAAGTACTTGCTTGGTAATTTCAGAAATCTGTTCTTGCTTAAAAATATCAAGTTCATCAAGGCTGCTGTACCCTTCAATCATTTGTTGGATAATTGCATTGGATTCATTTCCGTTTGCATGCCAAAGCCAGATTGCTCTTGCACGAATAAAATTCTCCGGATGAGACACCCCTGTTGTTTTTGTATTGGAATCTGTAGTAAATATTTCTTCAGCCTGTTTAATATAGCTGTCTGCATTAACTGTTTGAAGACCGGTGGCAATTTTGACTAGTGAAGAAATGATTGGGGCATAATTCCCTGTAACAACATATGCACCACGATCGCAGAATATCTCTGCATACAACTTGAACAATCTTGCTGTTTCGTAATGTGCAGGTGTGCTTCCTTGATGGTTTGCGATTGCATTTACAATACGGTCAGCTACCTCTACATCGCCGTTTAACTGAGTATAAAGCTGTACATGTGTTAGCTCGTGAGCAATAATGGCAAGCAATTCCTCTTCGTTAAGCAATTGTATTAACTTACCGCTGAAAACGACATGTGCTTCGCCATTGATGTAAATAATAGTGGCGTTAACTTCTTCTGTATTCTGTGCTTGGTATAGTATAACTGGTATTGCAAGGTTCAGCTTCTCTTTAGCATAAGCAACTTTTTCGTAAAGTGAACTTTCTGAACTTTCATCAAACTTGTAAGTATTCTTGAGTAAATCTGTTTTAAACTCTTTCAGCTGTTCCTCTTTATGTGTATGGTTAGCAAAATAATCCCAGACAGACTTTTGCTTTTGAAAATGACGTGTGGTGTTTTCGTGGTAATGCAGGATAGAAAGCATAGGTAACCGTTTTTGAGTAATATAATGAAACATTTGCTGAAGTAATATAAAAACCTCAGTTCGCTTATAATCCTCCTTCACATTCTAACTTCACTAATTCTTTAGAATCACCTTATTTCCATTTAAACCCAACTAGGAGATTAGTAAAATATAACGGCCCTGGCACGCATAAAAAAACTCCCTCGGTATATATCGGGGGAGTTCCTGTATCAAAAGAATTGCTCTTATTTATTCTCCTGCCACCTGTGGGCCTTTCACAACTCCCATCTTCGCTTCCATGCTTAGTGTAGCATGTGGTACTGCACGTAAACGGGCTTTGTCAATCAGCTTTCCGGTTACCCGGCAAATACCATAGGTTTTGTTTTCAATTCGCATCATGGCTTTTTCGAGGTGATCAATATAAGTGATCTGCCGGCTGGCCATCTGGCTCAACTGTTCACGCTCCATACTTACACTACCATCTTCCATTGTCATATAACGGCCGTCATCGCCATCGCCACCCATTTCATCCTTACGGGTAATGAGTCCTTGCAAATAGCCCAGTTCTTTTTTAGCCGATTCCAATTTGCGTTGAATCAGTTCCCTGAACTCTACCAGGTCTCCATCATTGTAACGGATCATGGGGCCCTGTGGTTTTTCTTCCACAACCTTATCTAATACTGATTTTGTGAAATCGGGCTGGTAACGTACGGAAGTGGATACGGATGTTTTAACCGGCTTCACAACAACCGGCTTTTTAGCTTCTTTTTTCAAATCTTTAATTGCTTGTTTAACGGTGGGTTTAATAGAACTGGCGGCTGGTTTGGTAACCAACACCGGTAGCGATTTCTTTACTTCAGGTTGCTTAACTGCAGGTTTAGCCGCTGGTACCGGCTTTTTGGCTACTGGTTTTGCAACTGATTTTTTTACTGCTGGCTTTGCAACCGCCTTAACCGGCTTTGAGGCAGGTTTTTTTGCAGCAGGTTTTGCTGGCTTTTTAACAGCAGGCTTAACTGATTTCCCCCCTGTTGGTCGGGCAGGTTTCGGAGCAGGCTTCGCTGCTTTCTTTTTTATTGCCATTCTATCCTCCTTTTTTGGATACTTGTACTTTGATTAAAATGTCATTTACCTCAACTTCAGTGCCATCTGCTAACAGTGGAACCAGGTCGAGATGATCTGCCAAAATTTCGGCGCAAATATAGGATTTATATTGTGTGATGGATGACCGCAGTTTTTCTTCGTCTGTTATCCTCACTAAAATACGGTCGGTCAGCTCATATCCGCTTTCTTTCCTGATCTTTTGTATCCTGTTCACCAGTTCCCTTGCATTTCCTTCATCCAGTAATTCTGGAGTAATGGTTACATCCAATGCCACGGTAACAGCTCCCTTATTGGTCACCATCCAACCTGGCACATCTTCACTCATAATTTCAACATCTGTCAAATATAGGGTAACCGTTTCATCCTCTATCAACAGATGATAAATAGTTTCTTTCTCAAACCGGTTAATCTGTTCCTGTGTAAATTGACCCAATGCGGCCGATACCATTTTCATCTTTGGGCCCAGCTTTTTGCCCAGGGCTATAAAGTTGGGTTTGATTTTCTTTTGAATGAAAGAATTATCAGCCGACAAATATTCAATTGCTTTAATGTTGACTTCGCTTTTGATGATATCCTCCACTTTTTCAAATTGTTCTTTCATGAAGTTGCTCATGACAGGGATCATTACTTTTTGTAAAGGCTGACGAACCTTGATGTTTACTTTTTTGCGGAGCGATAAAATAAGTGAAGATGCATCCTGCGCCAGTTGCATGCGTTCTTCCAAAGCTGTATCAATAGCCCCCCCAGCACCCCAAAGGGGGGATTTTGCACCTTCAACTTCTAACGAGGGATATACAGTATGATGGACCGATTCTGCATCAACTTTTCCTGTTACAGCATTCAGGTTTCTGAAAAGAACATCACTAAAGAAGGGAGAAATGGGAGCGATCAAACGCACCACTGTTTCTAAACATTCATATAAGGTTTGGTACGCACTGATCTTATCCTGTTCATACTCTCCTTTCCAAAACCGACGACGGCACAAACGCACATACCAGTTACTCAAATGTTCATCTACAAATTCTTCAATTAATCGACCGGCCTGTGTTGGTTCATAATCATCCATTGCTTCATTCACTTTTTTAATGAGTGTATGAAGAGATGATAAGATCCAGCGATCAATTTCCGGGCGTTCATTCAACGGAATAGCTGCTTCTTTAAAAGCAAACCCATCCACATTTGCATACAATGCAAAGAATTGATAGGTATTATAAAGTGTACCAAAGAATTTGCGTTGCACTTCTTTGATGCCTTCAATATCAAACTTTAAATTATCCCAGGGTGATGCATTAGTGATAAGGTACCAGCGTGTGGCATCGGCACCAAATTTTGAAATGGTTTCAAACGGATCAACCACATTACCCAAACGCTTGCTCATTTTGTTACCGTTCTTATCCAGCACCAACCCATTACTCACTACCGTTTTGTAAGCAACACTGTCATAAACCAATGATGCAATGGCATGCAGTGTATAAAACCATCCTCTTGTTTGATCAACCCCCTCTGCAATAAAGCTGGCAGGAAAAAGATCTTCAAACTTATTGACGCCTGCAGGAAGTTTAAAGGGATACTTATCTCCGTTCTTTACTTTCTCATGATCCAATCCCCATTGAGCGTAAGGCATGGCACCACTATCGAACCAAACATCAATTAGATCTGGAATACGATTCATAGGTTTGCCGCTATCACTCACAAGGATAATATCATCAACATAAGGTTTGTGTAAATCTATGTCTGATGTACGATTTACGATTTCTGATTTGTTCAAATGTTTGGCCTTCTCAATTTCTGCATAGAGCTCCTCAATTGTACCAATACATTTTTCTTCGCTGCCATCTTCTGTTTTCCAGATGGGCAAGGCTGTTCCCCAGAAACGTGAACGGCTTAAGTTCCAGTCCACCAGGTTCTCTAACCAGTTGCCAAAGCGGCCTTCCCCAGTTGACTTGGGTTTCCAGTTGATGGTTTTATTCAACTCCACCATCCTGTCTTTGATAGCAGTGGTTTTGATGAACCAGGCATCCAGCGGGTAATATAAAATGGGTTTATCAGTTCTCCAGCAATGCGGATAACTATGCTCGTATTTCTCAACTTTAAAAGCCCTGTTCTCTAATTTTAATTTTACAGCGATGTCAACATTCACATCTACATAATTCGGATCGTCTTTATAATCCTTTACATAACGGTTACTGAATTCACC
>JAYUTS010000066.1:0-9473 GCA_043754995.1 Chitinophagaceae bacterium | reverse complement strand
CACTCGGCCCAATAAACGGAACATTTATTGTGTTAGCAGACTTAGGGATTTCCGGTACCCTCTCAGGTAATAACTTTGTTGCCGATAACTTTTGTTTTGTACCAATTCCAAGCGCATTAGATATTACAAATCTTAACGCTTCTTCACTAACATCGCCTTATGTTTCAGGAGTAAGTCCGTCAAATCCATCACGCAGTGCCAACTTTATAGCGCAGGAACAAACAAGTGCAGGGAATAACAATTTACCAAATAATTTAGAGCATCCTTCTTTTAGTGAACGTAATGCAAGATGGTTGTTTAATGAAATGGAAAATATAAGCCCCAATACTTTTAATTGCTCCCAAAATTGCCAACCCTCTGGGTTCTCAATAAATGGAGAGAGTCCGCTTTGTACTTCAAAAACATATTCATTTAATCAATTGCCTTCACATGGAACAATTAATTGGAGTGTTTCACCATCAGGATATGTAGGAGTTTCTGTTAATCCTGATCATACTATTACGCTTACAAAACAACAAAACGGAATTGTAACATTAACCGGAACAGCAACTATTTGCGGACAGTCATTTACACAATCGAAACAAATTTTTGTTGGCGTTGTCGAAACACCATTCATTTTTGCTTCTAACTATGATGCTCAATGCGGCACATTTGCAGAAGCTTATTCAACAACGCCCAGCGGAGTAACCGGCCATGTCTGGAATTTAAATTACGGCCAAACCATCCAGGATATGGATGGTAATGGCAGTAACTATTTTTATATTGCCCCGTTTGTAAATACACCTCAGCAAGGCCAAACCTATTACAATTACCTTACCGTACAAGCGAAGAATGCATGTGGCTTAAGTGATCCAAGTCCTATAGTAAGTATGACGGTAGGTCCTGTACCAAATTGTGATGGAGGCGGTGGAGGCCCAATTCTGTTGCGCATTTCACCAAACCCTGCAGGGTCATCTGCCAACGTGGAAGCTTTAGAGAATACCTACTTTATTAAGTTAAGAATATTAGATCGATTTGGAAACCTGAAAAAAGAATGGAGCTACCCTCCTAATTCAAGAAGAGCTTTAGTTAATTTAAGCAACCTTCCTCAAGGTGTTTATTTCCTGAAAGCTTTTGATGGAATCAATTGGAGAACAATTTCTTTTGTTAAACAATAAACCGTTATAACAAAAAGATGGTCGTTCAAGAAAAGCCTTCTGTTCCGGCAGGAGGTTTTTCTTTAGTCTTATTGTTGTCTTTGCGGGCATAAGAATGTAAAAACGAATTTTTCTTCGTTTTTTTCTGCTCATCTTTTTCGGGTTACATTTGCAGTTGAAATCATTAACAGTGGCGGAAACAAAATCAGATCGCAGAAATATTTTTAAACGCATCCGTGGCAAGTCAACCGGCGAGCAGGCTGAGATGACCTTTATTGATCACCTCGAAGAGTTACGCTGGCATGTGATCCGTTCATTGATTGCAGTGATCATTGGTTCCGGTATTGTGCTGTTTAATATTACGTATGTGGTTGATAAAATTTTTATGGGCCCGGCACATAATGATTTTGTTACCTATAAATGGCTTTGCAGTATTGGCCGTTGGCTGCATGTAGATCAGCTTTGTCTTGAAAATTTTTCCATTAAGTTTCAGAGTAATGCCATGACCGAACAGTTCCTCACCACTTTTACCATTGGTTTTACAGGTGGTTTTATTTTAGCCTTCCCTTATGTGTTTTGGGAAATCTGGAAATTTGTTAGCCCGGCATTAAGCACTAAAGAAAGGAAGGGAACAAACGGTGCTATTGCATGGATCTCTATTTTATTTTTCATGGGAGTTGCGTTTGGTTATTTTGTGCTTACACCCTTCATGGTTAATTTTTATTCAACTTATTCTTTAAGTCCATTGGTTGAATTTAAACCCACTATCAGCGATTACTTTGAAAATTTAATTTATTTAACGGTAGGTGTTGGTTTATTATTTCAGTTGCCCGTTGTGGTGATGCTGCTCACAAGAGTAGGCATACTAACTCCAATTACTTTGCGTCGAATCCGTAAATATGCGTTTGTAGTTATTATTATTCTTGCTGCCATCATTACCCCATCAACCGATCCTTTTAGTTTAGCATTAGTTACCATTCCGCTGTATGGTTTGTACGAGTTCAGCATTTTCCTGAGTATGCGTATCCATCGCAGACAGATGAAGAAAGAAGATGAAGAGTGGAGTTGATGAAGATAGCCGGTAGTTATTAGCCGGTAGTACTTAGTCAATAGCCGGTAGTAGTTAGTCATTAGTATTGAGCTTGTGAATTTGTTTTTATATTTTGGGTGATAAATAAAATGCAATGCCCGGATATAAAACGCTACTGGCCTATCAAAAAGAAAAACAGGTTGCTGATGAAATTTTTATTGTTTCAAAAACATTTCCTCCCGAAGAAAAATACAGTCTTACAGATCAAATAAGAAGAAGCTCAAGATCAGTTTGCGCCTGCATAAGTGAAGCTTACAGGAAAAGAAAATATCCTGCTCATTTTGTAAGTAAGCTGACAGATGCTGATATGGAAAATGGGGAAACAGAAGTGTGGCTCGATTTTGCCAAAGATTGTAAGTATATGTCTGAGGACAAGCACCGCCAACTCTATGCCTTAAATGAAGAAGTTGCTAAACTACTCGCCTATATGATTAATCATCCTGATAAGTTCCTGTAAATTTATTGCCTTTTTACTATCCACTAAAGACTACCGGCTATTGACTACTTATTATACACTAACTTTGAATACACAATTATCCATTATAAATTTTCTGCCATGCATAGTCCATTTGATTTAACCAAACCTGTCGCCATCGGTTGTGATCATGCGGGGTTTGAATACAAGGAAGACCTCATCTCTTTTTTAGAAGGCAAGGGAATTGCGTTTAAAGATTTCGGTACTTACTCAACCGATTCTGTTGATTACGCCGATTTTGCTCACCCCGTTTCCATTGCTGTTGAAGGAGGAGAAGCTTCATTTGGTATTTTATTATGCGGCAGCGCTAACGGTGTGGCTATTACTGCCAACAAACACCAGGGCATCCGAGCGGCTATCTGCTGGGGCGAGGAATTGGCACAGCTTGCAAGATCACACAACAATGCCAATGTCATTTGCATCCCTGCCCGTTTTGTACGTGAAGGTGATGCAGAAAAAATGGTGAATACTTTTATGATAACAGCGTTTGAAGGAGGCCGCCATGAAAGAAGGGTGCAGAAAATTGCCTGTGCATAAAATTATTTCAACAGGTCAGATCGACTTGGGCCGGGCCGACCTGTTGAAACATGCCATTTATATAACTCTCCCCGCCTCCGGCGGGGTTTTCATTTATATCCGCCCCTTTAAAAATGAGTCATGAAGAACTTTGTACTCTTTGCCTTCAGTTTAACGGCCTTACCCGTATCGGTACAAAAGAAAAATAAAACAGCAGGAGCAGAAGGGCAGCGTAAAGCATGTAACAGAAATGAAATGATGAAGAAAGAGAAGCCGGTGACAGATGTTGGTGAGCTATTATAATATGGTATAATACTAAAATAATAAATGAGCGGCATTGCTGATGCCGCCCTTTCTTAATTATGCTGAAAACTTATTTATCCTTAACGACCATTGTTCCGGACCAGCTATCATGCCACATTTTAATGCCAAAGAAAGCACTGAGTGCATCAAAAGGAACAAACCTGCAAAGTGTTCGCATAAAAGCCTTACCATAAGTCATTGGTTCCCCATCTTCTCTTACAACTTTTGTTTTAGTGATCAGCTTGCCCAATGTTTTTCCTTTAGACCCTTCCAATGCCGTATAATAAAGAACAATTACTGCAATATATAAAAAGAGAAAGAATAGTTGCACCGCTCCGGGAGCAAAACTGCTGACTGAATCTGCATTAAAAGCTGCTGCTGCACCAATGATAAATCCCAGCACCATCATCAAAATATAAAATGCAATTACATCAATAATGTAGTTTAAGAATCGTTGGCCGGCACTTGCATACTCCAGCGTTGGTTCGGTAAATTCATTTAACAGGTTGGTTTGTTGTTCCATAAATTGACTTTAGGTTTTGGAAAGAAAAAACATAAGAAACAATTTGAATAAAATTATCCTGCATAAAAAAGAGGCTGTTTCAAAAGCTATTGATTGCCGGGAAGGAAAGAAAACATGAATTGACATTCAACACTTATCAACTTGCTGTTTTACCGGCATTTATTTCAAAAAAAACTTTTAAACAACCTCCTTTCCTTAGAACTTATAAAGAGCATTACCATCCAAGCACCCATGCAAATATCAATGGTGCAACAATCGTTGCATCGCTCTCTACAATAAATTTAGGTGTATTGATATCTAACTTACCCCAGGTAATTTTTTCGTTAGGTACTGCACCACTGTAAGAACCAAAAGAAGTTGTTGAATCAGATATCTGGCAGAAATAACTCCAGAAGGGAACATCATGCCACTCCAGATCCTGGTACATCATGGGTACCACGCAAATAGGAAAATCGCCTGCAATGCCACCACCAATCTGAAAAAACCCAACGCCTTTGCCGCTGCTGTTTTGCCTGTACCAATCGGCTAACCATACCATATATTCAATGCCGCTTTTTACAGTGCTTGCTTTCAATTCATTCTTGATAACATAGCTGGCAAAGATGTTTCCGGTGGTACTGTCTTCCCAACCTGGAACAACAATAGGAATATTTTTTTCTGCTGCTGCAACAATCCAGCTGTTCTTCGGATCAATTTCATAATACTGCTCCAGCTCACCACTTAGTACAGTTTTATATAAAAATTCATGCGGAAAATATCGTTCGCCTTTTTCTTCTGCCAGGTTCCATTGTTTTACCAGATGTTTTTGCAAACGACGGAACGCTTCTTCTTCGGGAATACAGGTATCAGTTACTCGATTGTAATGATGCTCCAATAAATCCCATTCGTCCTGCGGTGTAAGGTCACGGTAGTTAGGTACACGTTTGTAATGACTGTGTGCAACAAGATTCATTACATCTTCTTCCAGGTTGGCACCGGTGCAACTGATGATCTGCACTTTATCCTGTCGGATCATTTCTGCTAAACTCAACCCCAACTCTGCTGTACTCATGGCACCTGCCAGGGTAATCATCATTTTGCCACCTTCATTCAAGTGTGTTTCATATCCCTTGGCTGCATCCACTAAAGCCGCAGCATTAAAGTGGCGGTAATGATGTTCTACAAATTGTGAAACCGGACCCTTACTCATATTCGTTCTGTTTTATAGTGGCTGCAAAAGTAAATATTAAAAGTGTTTCGGGAGTAGATGTTTATGGAGAGATGAGATATATCCATTTAATAATAATAGCCTCCCGGTTAAGCGGGAGGCTATTCAATACAACAATTATAGGTGTTTACTTTTTCTTCTTTTTATCCAGTCTGCTTAAACTACCAGCCGGGGTTAGTTTGTACAAACTTTTATACTTATCATTTTCTGTATAAACGAGATAATACATGTCACCTTCTTTGTTCACTTCTGCGATACTTAGTATTTTTTGCTGCTCTGCAAGTGTAATTAATGTTTTAGCGGAGAGATACGTCAACTGATCTTTTTTTACATCCCGTTGAATGGCCAAAACGTCACCATCCATTGTAAACCAGGCACGCATTTTTTCATTATTCAGCAAGAAGGTAGCAAGGAACACTTCATCCTTACCAGAAGACCATTGTACATCGGTTGCACCGGTAAATTCTTTTTCAAATGCTGCAATTATTTTTTTATTTTCAATTGGTGAGGCCCATGAACTTGCAGTGATGACGACTGCAGTGAGGAATACAAATAACTTTTTCATAATGAACTTTTTTTAGGTTTAATGATTAATGCTTTCTCAACCTCGAATTGCGCTGATGAGGTAAAACTATTTTTCCTGTGATAACATTACAAGTGAATCATGACAAGAGGATGTTAACGGTTTTTAATTATGGATGAACGGGTGCAACATCTGTTACACAATTCACTCAAAACAAAAATTCCCTTTGCAGCAAAGGGTTTCCGCTACTCTTAAGAAAATGATAAAAGCCGAGTGTGTAAATAAGCGGCAATGCAAACTGGGATGAATGGAAGCAACCTTACTGTTTTTTACATAATTCCAGCCAGTCTTTTATTCCCTGTACAATTTTATTGGCCATTTGTTTCCGATATTCCTGGTTGAGGACATTCATTTCATCTTCGGGGTTGCTGATGAACAATGTTTCAACCAATACATTGGGAAATTCTGTTAAGCCGTTGAGGATAAAATTGAAGTTGCCGACGTTTCCAAACTCCTTTAATCCCATACCCAGCATTTGTGACAGGATGGTTTGCGTCAACGGACGATAACCAATGTATTTATAATAAGTGCTCACCCCTTTGATGCGGATAGGATCTGCGGCGCTGTTTAAATGAATGCTCAGCATCAGATCAGGATTTTTTTCTTTAAAAAAGGAAAAGCGATCATGATTATCGTAAGTGGTATCTTTTGTACGGGGCATGAGCACTGTTGCACCCTCGGCTTCCAATGCCTGCTGCAATTCTTTTGCAATCAACAATGTCATATCTTTTTCCATAATGCCTGTAATACCAAATGCACCTTTATTGGTTCCGCCATGTCCTGCATCAAGACCAATTACCAAATTACTCAATGCTAATTTTTCCGGTTGCCGCTTTACACGGATCACAAGATTGTTTCCATTATAATAAATAGTATGTCCCCAATGTTGCGGATGATTTAATTCGATTGTTATGCGAAACACATCTTCCTCTACCTGGTTGTAATACACATTTTTGATTTCCTTTACCGTGCTCATTTGTGTAACCCAGTTACTGTTAGATGTTGCGCCGAATACATCTACTGTAATTTTTGATGGATTGATTTCCTGGAACGATTGATACGGAAGCTTATCATACAGGATGAGTGATACATAATCAAATACGCTGTCGCCCCACACACGCATGCTGTTGGTAAGGGATGCAGGAGCAAAACTTCTATCCTGCAAAACATTCACATGCAGCTCTTCAATATAGGCCTGCCGGTTTTTACTCAGTAGTACACAATATTTATCACCCACTTTACTTACTGCATACAATTTTACCAGTGAATCAAGATAACCCATCTTTGTACCGCCTAATCTATCTTCACCAAGACCCAATAATAAATAAGGCAACTTTCCTTTTGTTTGTAAGATCAGCGGTTGTTCCTGCATCAATGCAAAAGTACTTTTGGTCGTTGCTTCAAGCTGTTGATCTTCTTTTGTATGAATGATCAATTTCAGATTCTTTTTTGTTGTTGTAAACAATTCCTCATTTTCCTTTACAACATACTCAGCTTTATAAATTCCTTTGATGCCATTGGTATCTTTTACCGGCACTTCCAACAATTCAAATCCATTTTCGAGTTTAACTGTTGCACCGGGTTTTGTTTTAATCGTAATCTTTAAACGATCCCCTGGTTTCAACAACAGATCCCCTTGCGGTTCAATACGCAGGTATTCAACCGAATTCGTTGTAACTTCTTTTTCTTTTACGGGAAGCTGGTAACTGTAGAATATTTTTTGAGTGATCACAAATCCCCGTCTGTCCGTAGCAATCAGTTCATAGCTTGTATCGCCCGGTCTTACATTTACTTCTGCTGCAAAAGCACCTGTTGGCCATACTTTCACTTCAGTTCCATTCATAGTTAAGCTGCATTCTTTACAGGTAGTACCTGTAATAAACTGTCTTGGAGCTGTTACATTGTTTTGAAATTTTGCCGGGTTAACAAATTTGAGAGAGACCGACTGTGCCGTTATATTGCTCACAAGTGCTACACTAAAAAGAAATAATAAGAACCGCATAAATTGAATGTATATAAATAAAAATCCTTTGCAATTTATGCAAAGGATTTAAGAACACGAAAGCATATAAGCCAGCGGCTATTTCTGTGCTAAAAGTTATAAAGGATATTTGCCATCATTCCGCAGCTTTGCAACAATTCTTCTTCTTGCTTCTTTGCTGTTGAATGCTTCAACCCTGGTAAAACGTTTTAATCCAAGCAGCATCATTCGCTGTTCATCACCATCTGCAAATGCATTGATGGCATCTTTTCCAAATTTATTGATGCGATCTGCTGCATCATATAAATAAATACGCATAACGTCGAGTTCAAATGCACATGCGGCTTCGCCTTTTTGCTCCACCAGTTTTGCCGCACGCAATAACGCACTTTCTGCATTAAAGGTATGGATTGACATATCCGCAATATTCATCAACACTTCCTGCTCCTGCTCAATCTTCATCATGAGTTTTTGTACTGCAGCTCCTGCGGTCATCATGATTGCTTTCTTAAAATTAGCAACTGTCTTAAATTCTTTTGCAAATGGAGTATCGTCGTCATTTCCAAATTCAGGAATGCTCATCAGTTCTTTTTGCACAGCCATGGCAGGACCCATTATATCCAAACGCCCTTTCATGGCACGTTTCAATACCATATCAACTGTTAAGAGACGATTGATTTCATTGGTTCCTTCATAAATACGGTTGATGCGGCTGTCACGATAAGCCCTTGAAATTTCATACTCATCGCTGAATCCATTCCCACCATGTATCTGTACGCCTTCATCAACTGAAAAAGACAACACTTCACTTCCATCAACTTTCAGCATGGCGCACTCTATAGCAAATTCTTCAGCAGCTCCAAGCATAGCTTCATTAAATGGCTTCCCTGCTGATAACAGCTCATGTTCTTTTTCATCGATCCATTTAGATGTTCTGTACAATGCGCTTTCACTTACCCAGATACGTGTGGCCATTTCGGCAATCTTATGTTGGATTGCCCCAAAGTTGATAATAGGGGTTTTAAACTGTTCTCTAGTTATTGCATACTGCATTGAAAGATTGAGTACACGTTTTGCACCTCCTATAGCAGCGGCTGCTAATTTCAAGCGACCAATATTTAATATGTTGAAGGCAATGATGTGGCCTTTACCTTTTTCGCCTAATAAATTTTCTACAGGTACTTTGCAATCCTGGAAATATAATTGCACAGTTGAAGATCCTTTAATACCCATCTTATGTTCTTCGGGACCTTGTGTAAATCCTTCCATACCACGTTCTAAAATAAAACCTGTAAACTCTTTACCATCAATTTTTGCAAACACGGTATATACATCTGCAAAACCACCATTGGTAATCCAGCATTTTTGTCCATTCATGATATAATGCTTACCGTCCTCACTCAACACTGCTGTTGTTTTGGCACCCAGTGCATCACTGCCGCTATTGGGCTCCGTTAGTCCGTAAGCACCTTTCCATTCGCCGGTTGAAAGCTTTGGAATATATTTTGCTTTCTGTTCAGGTGTACCGAAATATAAAATGGGCAGCAATCCAATACCTGAATGCGCAGCAGCAGCAACAGAGAATGAGTGTCCGCCACCTAATCCTTCGCTGATCAAAGTAGACGTAACAAAATCTTTACCCAATCCACCTAAATCTTC
>JAYUTS010000065.1:0-9487 GCA_043754995.1 Chitinophagaceae bacterium | reverse complement strand
ACACATCTGCATTTTGATCATTGCGGCGGTTCTGTTAAACGGGAAGGAGATCTGTTGATTCCTGCATTTAAAAATGCAGGCTTTTGGAGCAATGAAAGTCACTGGAAATGGGCCACCAAACCAAACGACCGGGAGAAAGCATCTTTCTTAAAGGAAAATATTTTACCCATACAGAAAAGTGGAAGGTTGAAATTTGTTAAAGATTGGTGGAATACTGATGAAAATATCGAAGGCTGGCATTCAACAGTTGGATTTGGAATTCCGGAAGTGCCTTTCATTGAAAACATATCAGTTCGTTACGCACATGGTCATACAGATCATATGATGCTTCCACAAATTAAATACAAAGACAAAACCATTGTGTACATGGCCGATCTCCTGCCTTCTGTTGCACATTTGCCAATCCCATATATCATGGCTTATGATACACAACCTTTGATTTCACTTGGAGAAAAGAAATCATTTCTGAATGAAGCCGT
Organism: Chitinophagaceae bacterium; assembly: GCA_043754995.1. Classification (GTDB taxonomy): domain Bacteria; phylum Bacteroidota; class Bacteroidia; order Chitinophagales; family Chitinophagaceae; genus Lacibacter. The sequence continues at coordinate 9,008 of JAYUTS010000065.1, read as the reverse complement.
TGAAAAAGATTTCATCCTTTTCTTTGAACATGATCCGTTGATAGAATGCTGCACACTGCAACAAACAGAAAAGGGAATAAAAATGAAAGAATCGTTTCGCTTAGATGAATTTTGAAAACAGACAAATCTTAAACGTAATTCCCGACTACGCTCGATTTACTAAACCGTGGTTCGACTCCCGAAATAATCGGGACAGGTTCGCTCACCATTCACCTGCTTACCTAATACTAACCAATCCGCCCAACTTATACCGGATATTGCGGTAGCCCATCATATCAATCTTTACACTGCCAACTGAAATGGGGCTTTCAATACGTACCGGTATGCGGTTGGCATCATCACTTACCCACACCGTCATCTTTTCGCCATCTTTGAAAATGGTTCCTTCTATAAGCAGTGGCTTAAATTTAATAGCATTGAATTTGCCATACTTGGTTTTGATCTTCTCCTTGCCTAAATAGCGGATGTAGAGATCGTATGTTTTATCATCAATAAACATGCTGAAGGGAATACGGTCGCCTGGTTTATATTTATTAAAATCAATATTCCGTGCATAATAAATTGAACTCAGTACATCCTGTATGCAATTGGGTACTTTAAACGTACCTCCCTGAGAACTGGCCGTATTACTGGCTTGATTAAATGTAACTGACTCAAATTTTTTAAAATCTCCTTCTTCGATATTTCTTACAAATTTGTAGGGTTGAAGGGTTGCGGTATCAATATAACTTTCGTATTTATCTCTTACTTTAAAAAAGCCATCAAAAAAAGAAGTTGTTTTTCCATCGCCGGTAATGTGATAAACAGATTTGCCATTATACCGTTCCATGTTTACATTGAAGTTGGCCTCGCCTCCATAAACATAAATGCCGGCCAATGTATAATACACATGATAGTTAATAGATTCGCCGCTATGCCAGGCCGTATTACGGATGCCGCAGTACTCATCGCCTGTGTTGAACGGTGCGGGGGTAAATGAAAAGCATGTAAGGATCAGGATCAATATAAACTTCATTTGTAATTCACGGTTGGTTTGTAGCATATTAAAAAAATATCCTGGTCTGTGAGGGGCATCTTTCAACGCTCTTTAAAAATCTTAATCGTCAGCAAAAGTAAACTTCCAATTAAAGCAGGCAGTACCAGGTTTAATAACCAGATACCAACTGTTCCAGCAAGAATAGCAATACTGTTTGTACTGAATATTCCAATCATACTGATGGCCACTTTTCCCCTGATTCCAACATCAGCAATTGCAAAGCCTGGAACAATTGCCATCACTAAAAAGATCAATGCCACACTCCAAAAACCCTGCCACCAAGGTATCTCAATCTGGAGGGCCTGCCATATCAACACATATTGTAAGGCAAAAACTATAAAACGTAAAAATGAATAAAATAATATCTGCAAATATCCCCTGTTTGACAGATTCTCCAACACATCGGTAAAGGATAACTTTTCTTTTAGCCAGGGAATCCATTTCAGCATCTTTGCCAGCAACTGCATCCTGAAAAAGAAAACACCGGTAAGAACAATAAAAAAAAGAACTGAATATTGAAACACCTGCAGCAATATGCCTGAAAAATGTGTTCCACTTAATTGTACCTGCTGCAACTGTGGTTTCAGTATAAGCAGGGCTAACCATCCAAAAATTAAAGTGATCAATAATTGTCCAACACTGCTCACCAATGCAAGTGCCACCCCTTTTAACCTGAACGATGGGTTCAGATAAACCACCCTGCCTCCATACTCTCCAATCCTGTTTGGCGTATTCATGGCTAATGTTAAACCACTTAATACCGATTCAAATGCTTTGCTGAATGATAAGGGTTGATATTTATTCACCAGTATATACCATTTATAAGATTCCAATCCCCAGTTAACAGGCATCAGCAATACAGCCAACCATAATTTCCAGCTTTGTTCACCAGCAAAGGCTTTTTTCATTTGCTGCCATGCAAGAGGTAAGTCGGGTTGATGACGCACCTGGTTGTATAATGAAATGCTAATCCATACAAAAAGTACGGGGCCCAGAAAGTAATTGATAAAGATTTTGAAATTCCTGTTCAGTTTGGGTTAATTTGTTCAAAAATAAACTCCGTCTTGCAAACTTCTGCTAAAATCATTTTGGGAATTGATCCGGGAACGGTAGTGATGGGTTACGGGCTCATTGGTTTCAAACAAAATCAACCTTATTTAATTGAAATGGATGTGTTGAAATTAACCAAACACAAAGATGTTTATATCCGCCTGCAACTGATTCATGAAAAAGTAAAACAGATCATTGAACAACATCATCCAACAGACTTTGCTATTGAAGCGCCTTTCTTTGGAAAAAACGTACAGAGCATGTTAAAACTTGGAAGAGCACAAGGTGTAGCCATAGCAACAGCTATGAGTGCAGGATTGAGTGTTACAGAGTATTCACCCAAAAAAGTAAAGCAATCAGTAACCGGCAATGGCAATGCTGATAAAGAACAGGTTTGGAACATGCTGCAGCATGTTCTTCATTTTAAGGCCAAACCAAAATATTTTGATGCCACCGATGCCCTGGCCGTTGCCTTGTGCCATCATTTTCAAACTTCCAGTATATTACTGAAAGGCAAAGGGAAAATAAATGGTTGGGAAGATTTTATAAAACAGAACCCCGGAAGGTTAAAAAAATAAATGAGTCCTGTTTCCAAATTATATTTTGGTTTTCGTTAATCAGTTTTTCGCATCTTGGGCAGTGTTAATAAAAATAACGCAGCAGGAATATAACCAAACGTGTACAGCCAGTTAAAATGACCGAAAATGGCGTCTATTAAAAGTTTCAGGGTTATAACAATTACAAAACTGATGGGTCCCCATTTCTCCATGCTCCATACACCACTTAATCCTACAAATCCAAACACCATCATGAGTGCATTGATGGCCGGGTATAATGTGTCAACACCGCCCCGCAGAACAATATTACCTGTATAAGAATAAACAATTTCCCATAATCCATATGCAAATAAGAGCACGCATACAATGGTAATAAATTGTGGACGGGGGTTTCGTTTTCTCCCTTTTTTCTTATAGCCTAAATCATCGTACCGTAACTGACTCATGGGTTTGATTTTAGTTTTTCCAGGATTTTTTGCTGTGTGTTTTTGAATTGTGCATCGGTAAATTTCAATTTGGGTCTGGTAAAATTAAGATCATCAGCCGTATTGATGGGTACCAGGTGCAAATGTGCATGTGGCACTTCAAGCCCAACTGTTGCAATACCAACTCTGTTACAACTGAATGAAGCTTCAATAGCTTTGGCAATTGGTTTGCAGAAAAGCAACAGTTCTGCAAGATAAGCATCGGGCACATCAAAGATCTTATCTGTTTCAACTTTTGGAACAACCAGCACATGGCCTTCAGCTAAAGGAGCAATATCCAGGAAAGCAAAGAACAGTTCATTCTCAGCAATTTTATAGGATGGTATTTCACCGGCTATGATTTTTGAAAAAATACTCATGCTCCCAACTATTTTTGATTTCAGATTCTGGATTGCCGATTGAAATTTCAATTGTAGCAGGCCCATTCATCAAACACTTTTTATACACGTAAAAGTAAAATAAAAAGATGAGCGTATTTTACTCATCTTATTTATTCAATCAGTTTGAGTTCTTACAACTTAAACAGTAATATCTTCTATTTTAAACTTTACTACGCCGGCAGGCACCTGCACTTCTGCTATTTCACCAATTGCTTTACCCAGCAATCCTTTACCAATGGGTGATGTAACAGAAATTTTTCCCAGTTTCAGATCTGCCTCATGTTCACCTACAATTTGATAAGTGATTTGCTTTTTTGAGGCCAGGTTGGTAACCGTTACCCTTGTTAAGATGGTTACCTTGCTGGTATCAATTGTGTTTTCATCAATTATACGTGCATTGGAAAGCACCCCTTCCAATTGTTTGATCTTTGCTTCCAGCATACCCTGAGCTTCTTTGGCTGCATCATATTCAGCATTTTCTTTCAAATCACCTTTTTCACGGGCTTCAGCTATAGCTTTAGATGCGGCAGGCCGGTCAATCCCTCTCATCTGCTGCAACTCTGCCTGCATCTTTTCAAGTGTTTCCTTCGTTACATATTGAATACTCATAATTCCTCCTTCCTTTTCAATGATACAAAAAAAATAACAACGCCTCAGTATAGCTGAAGCGTTGCATCTTTATTTGAGTTCAAAAGTAAACAACTTTTTTCAAAGAAAGAAAGCAGCAACCACAATTATATTTCCTTTTTCTAATCCCTGAACTTCAATGGTTGCAGCACCCGTACTGAGAGATTAACCATTATGACGACTGCAATACTTTATTGAAAGCAATGGAAACAATAAGGAACAATTGCACTGCAATGGGAAAAAGTAAGGATTGAACTGCCTTTTACTATCCTTGATTGATCTACATCAGCCCCAATTTATCGGCCAGTATTTTGCTCATTTTATAAAATGCTTCATGTGTATATCCGGCAATATGTGGAGTCAGGATCACATTGGATTGCTGTAGTAACCAATCAAGCTCTTGTTTTTCTTCACTTGTATATTGATTCAGTTTTTCATTTTCCAGCACATCCAAACCGGCACCGGCAATCCATTTGCTTTGCAATGCTTCTATCAAGGCTTTGGTATTATGCACTTTGCCCCTTGCTGTATTAATGAAGTAAGGCTTTTGTTTTGCCGATTTAAAAAAAGCACGATCAGCATAATGCAATGTTTCCTCCGTTAATGGTAAATGCATGCTGATCACATCGCTATACTTCAATACCTGTTCCATGGATGCTTCTTTTATTTGCTCACCACCAAATCCAAACTGGTATTTATCATGTGCCAGTACAGTTACATCAAATCCCTTGAGTTTTTTTGCAAATGCCTGGCCGGTGTTTCCAAATCCAATAATACCAACTGTTTTACCATTTAATTCAAAACCCCGGTTTTCCTCCCGCAGCCATTGATTTTGTTTTATTTCATCAAAGCTGCTGTAGATCTTATTCATGAGGCCAAGCAAAATGGCAAGGGCATGTTCACCAACAGCATCGCAGTTGCCTTCCGGACTACTGTACACTTTTATGCCTTTGCTTTCAGCATAAGGCAGATCAATTAATTCGAGCCCGCTTCCGAGGCGGGCAATCCACATCAGTTGTGCAGCCTGCTCAATCACAGCAGCGTCAATTTTTACACGGGTAGATACAACCAGCCCCGCCACATCATCCAGTTGACTGATTAACTCCTCATAGGTAATGGCAGGAAGATATGCAACAGCATAACCTCCTTCCTGCAATTTATTCAGCAGGTATTCATGACATTTTGTGGTAACGATTACTTTCACTTTTAATTTTTATTCCTGAATGTTCAACACACTATCTGTTTAAAACATTTTAAACGTTAACTCAGCAAATTGTTTTACTGTCAATTGTTCAGCACGTTTATTAAATATTTCATCTTTTAAAAATTCTGCTGCAAACAAACCCCTTACTCCGTTCCGTAACATTTTACGACGTTGATTAAAAGCTGTTTTCACCAACAGTATAAATTTCTTTTCACTGGCCATCTGGGGGATATTCTTTACAGGCCTTAACCTGATTACTCCGCTTTTTACTTTTGGTGGCGGATCAAAACTGTTTTCATGCACTTCAAATAAATACTCTACATCATAATAAGCCTGTACCAATACACTCAGTATTCCATACGATTTATTTCCTTCCTTAGATGCTATCCGTTGTGCAACTTCTTTCTGAAACATACCCACAACACAATCAACCTGGTCTTTCCAGTCGAGTACTTTAAACAGAATTTGCGTTGAAATGTTGTATGGAAAATTTCCCAGCAGCATAAACTTCCCTTCAAAAGGAATGTCGGCGTTTAAAATATCCTGGTGTATGAGTTTACCTTTAATGGCTGGATAGGTTTGTTGCAAATAGTCAATCTTTTCTTTATCGAGTTCAATGGCTTTAAAATCAACCTCTTTCAACTCCAGTAAATATTTGGTTAATGCCCCGGCACCGGGGCCAACTTCTACTAATTGACGTGGATTTTCTTCAACAACTACATCAATAATTTGCCGGCAAATATGTTCATCTTTTAAAAAATGCTGACCTAATGATTTTTTCAGAGTGTATTGCACCTTGCAAAAGTAGCAGTAAAAAGCCCTTCATGAAGAAGGGCTTAAGGATTTATTAATAGGTTACGATCAATCGTTTCCTGAAAACATCATCAGCAAACTTTACCTGTACAATGTATTGGCCGGGGCTCCAGTTTACCTCCCTGTTAATAACCCATTCATTTAAACCTGCTTCTGCCTGTTTGTTTACATGATAAACAACAGCACCGGTACTGTTCATGATACTGATTTCAATAACAGAAGATTTAGTAACGGAGAAGCTTAACCGGAACTTCTCCTTCACGGGGTTTGGAAAAATCGTTAAAAACTGATCTTGTTTTGATCTTAACAACAGCCGGATGATTGGACTATAATAAATACGACCTCCCGTACCATGAAACTTCAACCGGTAATACACTTCATTACCCATAAGCCGGCTGATATCATCTGTTTCCATATAGATACCTGAGTTGTTTGCCTTTAGTGCATTAACTGCAATAAAATGAACACCGTCAGTACTTCTTTCAATGTCATATACATCAGTGCCGGTATTCTCATTGCTGTTCCATGTTAAAACAGTGGTTTGATAATCTTTCAGTTTTGCATTAAAAAGATAGGGTTTACCACGCAATACATCACATGCGTTATTTTGTGTAATAACAAGTGTATCTGCAGCATAAGTTGAAGCACAGCTATCCATGAGTTGTTGCCGAACAATATAAGTACCCGGTTGACTTACGGTAATTCTTTCGCCGTTTGTAGTTCCTACAATATTTCCATTGGCAGTACTCCATGTATATAAAGAGGTTGAAACCGGATTTGTAACCCATATTTCAGCAACACCATTCTGGCATAAGATGGGAAAGTCTGTTGCAATTTGTGCACTAGGTGCTCTGAAAAAACTAAACGGACCCACAAAATCTTTCAGCTCTGCTGTAAAAGAAGTGGATGCTCTTGTTTTCACCAGTAATTTTCTGAAGGGTAATGCACATGGATCTCCCATTGTAACTAAAGGATCAAGCCCCAATTTGCTGAGGTTGACTGAAAACTCCATAAACTGTTTGGCATTATAGTTAGCTACTACGCTGTTATCCTGAAGCACAACAGAAAAGGGCCCTGCCCATGTATTATTGACACATTGCAGGCCGGTATAAAAGGTGCCTGCTGTTTTTGGTGCAATATTAGCATAACCATAAGTAGCACCAGGTGCGGCGCCATCAAAACTACCACCCCAGCTAAATGCAACCGGCGTAACAGATAAAGAACTCTGATGAACCCAGATTCTCGCTTCCAGAAAAGTAAGTGATGAACTGCCAAATTCAGCAGTAAAAATGATATCACCGGCTCTTGTTACATTTCCGGCTCCATCAAACACCCAGGAAGTGTGACCTGCATCAGGTCCATAACCATAAAATTGTAAGGTAGGTTTATCATAATAAATATCTGTTTGATACATTTCAAAATCAAAATACCGGTTGCCGGTTGTATTGGCTATTGAAATGCCTCCGAAAAACCATAGCGAATCTGCTGAATTAACTCCATCCCTGCGTACATGCATAAACATATCAAGGATATCATTTTTATCGGGAATGCCTTGTGAAATAGGGGTGGTCCAGGTGCCCGGTGTCATTCCATTTTTATTACTACCCGCTGCAAATACAGTAGAGTCATCGCCATGATGATCCCTGATAAAAATTCCGTCAATGAGTAATTTGCTGTTGACAGTAGAAAATTGTTCATATCGCATACCCCTGAAAAAAGGATACATACGTGTTGCCGGAACAGTTCCATATCTTGAAACAATATAAGCAGCACCAACTGTATCTATGATAAATTGACCGCCACCACCAATGGTATTACTGAACCAATCGTCGTTACCGGCGGTTAAAAAACCGTTGAAAAAATTACTTCTCAAATCGGCATCTACTCCAAACCCTGCTCTGATTACAGGGAAGGTTATTTGAGCCGTTATCTTTTGCGAGGTAACTCCAGTAAAAAGAAACAAACTAAGTAAAAGTCGCTTCATAGGAACAGATTTAAAAAGTAGAGGGCTGTGTGCATTGCGGCACATAGCCCGTTAATAAGGTCAGCCACGTTTTACAATGCGCAGCATTTCTACCGGTGAAGTAATCACCGAACCATCGGTCTGAAAGGATTTAATCCGATAATAAATGTACCCGGGGAACACGGTATTGTCACGGTACTTATGTGTTGCATTTCCAGCACATTCAACATCGCACAATGATTCAAAATTTGTTCCGTCATACGATCTTTCTACCGTAAAGAAATCAGCATCCACGGGGTTAGAAACCGACCAGTTAAGCGATGCATCATTACCCATACGATGTACACGGAAATAACCAAACTCCTGTACTACGGGTTTTGTTGAAACGTTTAATAAAGGTTGATTTGCTGAAAAGTTATTGTCCTTTAAGGAATTTGCCGACAGCGCTATAGCTGCAGCGATGAGTATTGTTTTCATTGGATTACGATTTGAACACAAATTAGCACCTGAGATTTTAAGATCCTAAAAAACGGCTATGAATTAACCCTTAAAATCCAACCTTTTTTCCCTTAAAAAATCAGGTAGAAAGCGCATTTTTAAAGCCCCGTATTTTCACTCCCATTTCAGTTGCTGCAAACCAATGCATTAGAAAGACATCTTCATACAAATCATTCCTTTACATTTGCAGGAAGAGTATTAAACATGATCAATCCTGAAAACAAACCTGTTATCGGTTTCAGTTGCGGCGACGTAAATGGCATCGGCATTGAAATAATCATCAAAGCCTTAAGCGATAACCGGCTGCTTGAAATTTGCACACCGGTTATTTTCGCATCGAACAAGGTCATCAATTTCTATAAAAAAGCAATCAATGATGGCAATTTTAACTACCA
>JAYUTS010000064.1:0-4095 GCA_043754995.1 Chitinophagaceae bacterium | reverse complement strand
GAGTTAAGCCAAAATTAAATCCGGCACATGGGCTGCCCTTTCACGATTGTGCAATTGAAGTGGGCAAGCCTTTGAAAAATTAATTGTAAAATTTGGGGGAGGCATTATTGCATGTTGGCCGCTTTGATAGTACTTATTTGTTACTGCAACACAGCAAGTTTTTTGTTCCCTGTTTTTTAACCAACAACTCAACGCTTAATTATTGTAACTGTTCTTCGTTCGTTTTTCTGCCATATTTCAACCAAATAAACACCGGGCTTTAAGTGTTCTCCAAAAATAAAATTTTTCGAGGCGGGTCCACTTAACGTTTTTAAAAGCCTGCCGTTATCGTCCATTATTTTTATTTCAATTCTGGCATTGCTTTCTTTGCCTGCAATAGTAATTGAAAATTGATGTTGACTCGGATTAGGCATCACTTTTACTTCAAACAAATGAACATCTGTTTTGATCGCTTTAATTTTTGCAGCAGAGGGTACATCTTCAATTGTAATTTTTCCATTAGCTCTGCTGATGTCTGCGTTTTCCGGTTCACTCAAGTCAATAAAAAAGTACTCATTGTTCTCAGCCTTTTTATCTGAAACAATATTTACCGAAATTGTTTTTTCTGTTTCCCCGGCACCAAATTGCAAGCTGCCTTTAGTTTGTTTATAATCCTGGCCTTGCATGGCCGTACCATTGGTTGTGCCATAATTTACTGTAATTATTTGTGTTGCTGATTCTGAAAGTGCAACTTTTAAAACGGCTATGCCTGCTGCTTCCAGAACAGTTGTGTCACTGATAAAAATATTTGGAAGCGGTGTAGCACAATAAACAATACAGGCAACAGGTAAAACAAAGCCGGGTGGGGATGATGGGCTAGCAACAACGTATGAAGCATTTGCTGGTAAACCAATTACTTTGATTACCCCAATTTGCGCCTGTAACATAGAGCCTACAAATAAACCAATTGCTAACAATAAAGTTTTCATTTCACCGGTTTTAGTTTGCCGTGTTGGTAGTTCTGTTGAATGATACGGTATTGCCTGTTGCAACGTCCGTTACTTCTATGATCTTATAGTCGAACCAAACCTGGTGAAAAAGGCTTTGACAGTTTTTACATTCCGGGGCCAGATAGGAGAAATGGTTGACGGTAACATCCTTCAAAACAATTTTGTAAAAAAGTACGTTGGTGTTATCGTAAAATTCAAACTGCACTTCGGCTGTGTGAATTCCGGTGAAGCTGCGTTTCCAAAGTTCATTTGTAGAAAAACTGTTTTGCTTTTTAATTTTTGCAAAATCAAAACTTGCTTTACCAACACCACCCCCACCGCCACCGCCACCGGAAGTAAGCATAGTATCACTCACTTCAAAAGCCAAAATGTTTTCGCCACCAACAGGAAATCCGGTCATGGAAGGAATTTTCATTTTAATATTTTGGGTGCTGGCACTTATGGGGCCAGCTAAAATGAATATCACAATAAGCCAAACAGGACAATGTTTGCAGAACTTTTTTGCAATGCTTACCATAAAATAATTTTAAAAAGGTGATGTAAAACAGAGACCAATAAATAAGGAGTACGACCGTAATTATAGTTTTCAAAATTGGAACAAGCAGTTTGCAAAAGGTTCAGACAAAACCAAAAAGAAGATTGTCTTTTTTGATTTTATTTCATCAACTATAAATTTAAGTCAATTGCTCAACTTTCATTGTACACAATTTGATTTATAAAATCAGAAAAAAATGTGCAGCAACTTTTCAGCTACTGCACATGCTGTGATTACAATTTTATGAGCTTGATGGTTTCTTTTATTTGCCCATTAATGACTGTGGCAAAATACATTCCTGCCCTATAATTATAACCCAAAGTAACATTGCCAGCTCCAGGCAACATTGAAAATACTTCAATGGGTCTGCCCAAAATATCTCTTACAACTACCTGTGTTGATTTATTTACGTGGCCTCCTCTCCATTGAATGTTGAAAGTTGACTTAGCGGGATTTGGCAAAGCAATCACTTTCCATTCAACAAGCAGTTGGGTTTCAACTATATCATTAGGTGCAGCACTCTTGCTCTGTGCATTATTCCTTGGCACCGTTACCGTTCTTGTTGCCGTTGTAACATTTCCAGAAACATCAGTAGCTGTGATTATGATAGTATAAATTCTTCCTGTGCCACGTGGGTCACGTTCGGCACGCAACTGCACTTCATGGTCATTAACAATAATCCAATCGGGGCCTACATCGCCATTGTTGATGCCTGTTTGTGGCTCATTGCTTGTTACCGACAATGTTGCTGTAGTGCCGGGGCAATTATCATTGAGATTATAATTCACCGTTACAGTTCGCATTTGGCGGTTGAAGGGTGATAATACAGTTGGGCTAACTGCAATGTTTACAATTGTAGGTGGTGCATCGCCGGTTCTATGATAAGCTGCTACCACACCAACATATTTTTCAGTGGCGGTAAAATTTTCAAAACTTCTTTTATAGCCTGACAGGTAAATGGTATTGTTGAAAATGTTGATAGCATTAGCTGTTTCCTGTGTACCTAAATCGGTTATTGTTTTTCCATTACTTCCAAAACATAAATCTAATTGCCCATCAGAATTAAAACGGGCCAATGCAAGATCAACCTGGCGGTTGTCAACATCATTTGAATTCTCTACTGTTTTGCCCGCCAACAAAATTTTGCCGTCTGTTTGTACCACTATATCACTCGCAGCATCTTCATTTGCAAAATCAGTTGTACTGATCCCGTTGTTAGCAAAGCTTGCATCAACGCTTCCGTTGGCATTATATCTTACCATTCCAAATTGCTGATCATTATTTACAACAGCACTTCCACCAACAATTATTTTTCCATCTGTTTGCAATGCAACGCAGGATGCGGAGTCTGTGCCTGTACCAAAATCTGTTGTCACTTTTCCATTGGTTCCAAAACCTGCATCCAAGGAGCCATCAGAGTTGTATCGCACTGTGCAATAATCTGTATTGTTGTTTACTAAAGTGATTCCGGTTGCAATAATTTTTCCATCGCTTTGTAAAGTCATATCTAAAAGAACATCAGCAGCACTGAAATCAGTTGTAACCATGCCATCAGTATCAAAACTTGCATCAAGGTTGCCATCAGTATTAAGGCGTAAAAGAGCAAAGTCAGAATTTGCCGTAATCATATTTACCTGGCCACCCACCAGAATTTTTCCATTTGCCTGGATAAGAATAGCATTTGCTTTTTCAAAGCTTCCGGAAAAATTTATTGTTGTCACACCATCGGTACTAAAAGAAGCATCAAGGCTTCCGTCTGAATTGTATCGTGCAACAGGAAAGTATGTTTGAAATCCTGGTTCAAAATATCCGGCCACTACAATTTTCCCATCTGGCTGTAGGGCTATGGCACTGGCAAATTCATCAGATGTGCTGTTTATGGCAATATTAAAATCTGTTTGCTGAATGCCATCAACACTAAAACTTTGATCAGGTGTACCATCAGTATTGTAACGAACGATCAAAAAATCATAATCATTTCCATTCCATACATAACCGGCAGCTACAAGTTTTCCATCGGCCTGCATAGCAGAGGCTTTGAGAACCGTTACTCCATTGCCTGCATTATGGCTAACAATACGTTGAGTAGGATAACCGTCCACATCTCCAATACCATTAACATCATAGGTGGCAACAGCTATAACACCATCAGCCAAATTGCCTGCTCCACCTGCTGCTATTATATTTCCATTTGATTGAATAGCTACTGAAACACAACTGGAATTTTGATAACCGATAAAACCCGTTAGCAGGGTTCCATGTATGCCGAATGTAACATCAAGATCTCCATCAGCTTCATACCGGGCAAGCCCAAACAAATGGCGGCGTGGAGAGGTATAAAAAACATCGCCGGCTATTACAATTTTACCATCGGTCTGCAAAGCAATATCATAAGCAGTTTCGCTGCCGCCAATATGGGTTATTTGTATGCCATCTCCATGAAAATTCAGGTCTGGTGTTCCATCGCTATTATGACGTGCCACAGCAAAATCAGATTGCCCAACAATAATCACTCTTCCGGCAACAATTATTTTTCCATCGCCTTGTATTTCAAGGCAGTCAATTGAAGAA
>JAYUTS010000063.1:0-9492 GCA_043754995.1 Chitinophagaceae bacterium | reverse complement strand
TGGGACACAAAGTAATTACAGGTACAAATTTTCATCTTTCCATCAGCACTGAAAGTGAAGAAGAAGCCAAAACATTGTTTGCTGCACTTTCTGCCGGAGGTAAGGTAACCGTTCCGTTAGATAAAATGTTCTGGGGTGCTTACTTCGGCATGTGTACCGACAAGTTTGATGTGCAATGGATGGTGAGTTATGATGAGAACTATCAATAAAGATGAAAGCCATCGAAGTCATATCTATTCCCGTTACTGATCAGACAAAGGCTAAAGAGTTTTATCTAAAGCTTGGTTTCAGCATGATTGCAGAAGCTCCTTTTGGTAATGGTGAGAAATGGGTGCAGTTGGGATTTCCAAATGAAAGCACAACCATTACATTGGTTAACTGGTGGCCTTTTCAGAAAACAAAAATGCGTGCAGGTACATTGCATGGTATTTTTCTGGAGACGGAGAATATGGAAATAGAAATTCATGAACTGCGTAAGAAAGGAATTGAAGCCAGGATCATTGATGATACAGCACTGGGAAAATTTGCTCATGTACTTGACCCGGATGGAAATGCCTTGGTCATTCATCAAAATAAATAATAACAACTATCGAAGCACCAACTGCAATATTTTTTAAATGATAGAAGTTTTTAAAACCAATGTACAGGAGCTGCGGCAAACAGAATCTTTGCTTGCATTGCTGCTTCAATCTTTCCCCGGAAGTAAGATCAATTTCGATCTGCATGATTGTGATAAGATCTTACGGATTGAAAGTGCACAGATCTATGTTGAAAAGATCCTCGATATCATCCGTTCAAACGGTTATTGCTGCGAAGTGTTGGAATAAGCCTGCGTTTATCATCAGAACTACTACCGCTCATAAATTCATCGCTGTAATATAGTCTCCCCTTTTTACCTTTAGTTGGTCAGCATGAGAATATCTGTCATCCCATTTGGGTGATGCAGTTATTCATTTTATTATTAACTGCATAAATCCAGCTTGGAATGAAACGTGTTATCCTGTTCAGCCTTGTACTGCTGTTATCAGCATTCAGCATTAGTACCGCACAAACCGTCCCTTCACCCAAAGAACATTTTGGTTTTAACATTGGCGACAATTACAAGTTGGCCACTTATACCCAAACAGAAGCATATTTTAAAAAAATTGCTGCAGTTTCAGATCGTGTAAAACTGGTTAATATAGGTAAAACGGAAGAGGGCCGCACACAATACATGATGATCGTTTCTTCGCCGGCCAATATTAAAAATATCAGCCGTTATAAAGAGATTGCTCAAAAACTCGCAAGGGCTGAAAACCTTACGGATGCTGAAGCACATCAATTGTCAACAGAAGGAAAAGCGGTTGTTTGGATTGATGGTGGTTTACATGCTACTGAAACAGTAGGTGCACATCAGCTCATTGAAACCATGTGGCAATTCGTTAGCAGGAAAGATCCTGAAACACTCCGCATATTAGATGATGCAATTATTTTATTTGTTCATGCCAATCCTGATGGACAGGAATTAGTATCCAACTGGTATATGCGGAATGCAGATACATTGAAGCGTTCTTATAATAATTTGCCCAAGCTGTATCAAAAATATATCGGTCATGATAATAACCGTGACTTCTATATGATGAACATGAGTGAAACAAAGAATATGAGTCGCCAGCAATACATTGAGTGGATGCCACAGATCTTATACAATCATCATCAGGCGGGTCCTCCGGGATCTGTTGTGGCAGGTCCTCCCTACCGTGATCCTTTTAATTATGTATTTGATCCTTTATTGGTAACAGGAATTGATGGGGTTGGTGCTGCTATGATCAATCGCTTAAATGAAGAAGGCAAACCCGGTTACACACAAAGGGCGGGCTCTGTGTTCTCTACCTGGTGGAATGGTGGTTTACGTACAACTGCCTACTTCCATAACATTGTTGGTTTATTAACGGAGATCATTGGTAATCCAACACCGGCAAAAGTTCCATTAGTTCCTTCAAGATTAATTCCAAATGCTGCAACGCCTTTTCCTGTAACACCACAGGTATGGCTTTATCGCCAGTCAATAGAATATTCTGTTTCATTGAACTATGCCGTGCTGGATTATGCAGTCCGTAATAAAGAACATGTGTTGTTTAATATTTACCGGATGGGAAAAAATTCCATTAACAGGGGTAATCAAAATAACTGGTCACTATCACCAAAAAAAGTGGAAGCCATAAATGAAGCATACAAAAAAGATCAGAAGCAACCTGAGGGAGCCGCAACAGAACAACGTTTTGTTGACACCATTCCTTCAAAATATTTTGATGTAGTATTTACAGATCCAAATAACCGTGATCCAAGAGGGTTTGTCATCCCGGCTGACCAGGCTGATTTTTCTACAGCGGTGAAGTTTGTAAATGCATTGATCATGTCTGGTGTTCGTGTACATAAAGCAAGTGCTGATTTTACAGTTGAAGGAAAAAAATATGCTGCCGGTTCTTATGTTGTAAAAACAAACCAGGCATTCCGTCCGCATGTATTGGATATGTTTGAACCACAGGATCACCCAAATGATTTCTTATATCCCGGTGGACCGCCCGTTCGTCCATATGATGCTGCAGGATGGACCCCCGCTTTCACAATGGGTGTACAATTCGATCGTATTTTAAATGGATTTGATGGGCCGTTTGAAGCCGTTGCTTATGGCGAGATTCAATCGCCGAAAGGAAAATTCAGCAGCTCATCTGCAGGATATGTATTAGATCCACGTAGTAACAATTCTTTTATTGCAGTGAATGATTTATTACAGGCAGGTGTTGAAGTGGTTCGTTTCAGTAACGGAACATCGATGGGTTCTTTTTATATTCCTGCCAATGCAAAAGCAACAACAGTATTGGAAAAAGCAGCCAAAGATTTTGGAGTTAATGCAACTGCTGTTACAAAAAAACCTGAAGGTTCAACGGTAAAAGCTTCAGCAGTGCGTATTGGTCTGTGGGATACCTATGGCGGTTCCATGCCTTCGGGCTGGATGCGTTGGATCTTTGAACAACATCATTTTAATTATACAGTTATTTATGCGCAGGATATTGATGCCGGTAAACTCCGTGAAAAGTTTGATGTGATTCTGTTTGTAAGTGAAGGCATCCCTCCTGTTACAGCAGGCAGAGGAGGATTCAGAGGACCAAGAGCTGAAGACATTCCTGTTGAATACAGAAAAACATTAGGTCGTTTAACAGCCGATACTTCGATTGTACAATTAAAATTATTTGCAGAAGCAGGTGGCACCATTGTTACCATTGGCAGCAGTACCAATCTTGCTTATCATTTTAAACTGCCTGTAAAAAATGCATTAGTTGAAATCTTTAATGGAAAAGAACGCAATCTGCCGGGTGAAAAATTTTATATTCCCGGAAGTGTAATGCGTGTAAAAGTTGATGTAACTCAACCAGCCGCATGGGGAATGGGAAAAGAAGCAGATGTATTTTTTGCGGCCAGTCCTGTGTTTAAACTTTCCCCCGATGCCATTGCAAAAGCAGAAGTAACACCTATTGCCTGGTATGGAAGTGATAAAACATTACGCAGCGGATGGGCATGGGGACAGGAATATTTACAGGACCATGTTGCAGCCTTTGTTGCAAAAGTAGGTGCCGGTAAATTATATGCATTCGGACCGGAGATCAGTTTCCGTTCGCAAACACATGGTACGTTTAAGTTTTTATTCAACGAGCTTTACTCCTCTAAATAAAAACAGTTTTTATCATGACAAAGAAACAAAGCTTGCTCCTTGCTGCCGTTCTGCTCACGGTTTTAGCTTTGCTGATCCTGTATCTTGGATTTACTTCTGCAGCAAAGATTCTATGGCCACCGGTAATTACAGGTGTTGGATTTTTGATCATTGCATGGATCTTTTCTGTGCAACGGAAAGAATGATCAACTATGTAAAGATGTTAAGATTCAAGTACAGTGTACAATCATTAAAACAGTGAGGAATGGGATTGCTGTGTTTAAAAGTTTTACATTTAATACAGAAGAGAGTGACTTGTTTACCAGTTGACAAAACCTTCAACACAAATTATGGAATCAATCAATGAACTAAGGCTGGCCATCCTCATCGATGCAGAAAATATTCCTTATGCCAACATTAAAGAAATGTTTAAAGAAATTGCCAAGTATGGCACCCCTACTTTCAAACGTATTTATGCCGACTGGACAAAGCCAAATGTCAGTGGCTGGAAATCGGTGCTGCTTGAAAATGCCATTACACCTATTCAGCAATACAGTTATTCAAGCGGCAAAAATTCAAGCGATAGTGCCATGATCATTGATGCTATGGATATTTTATACACCGGCAAAGTGGATGGCTTTTGTATTGTTTCAAGCGACAGCGATTTTACAAGACTGGCCGTACGATTGAGAGAAGCCGGTATGATGGTGATTGGTATTGGAGAGAAAAAAACACCTGCTCCTTTTATTTCTTCCTGCGATAAATTTATTTATATCGAAATTCTAAAGGTCATTGAACCTGCACCCTCCTTAAAGAATGAGTCCAAACGAAATAAAAAATCCGATGCATTTGAAACGACTCCCATCAAAAAGGCCGACCAGGAGCTGGCCAAATTATTATACGACAGCATTGCCGATCTTGCTGATGAAAATGGCTGGGCATTTTTAGGCGGGCTGGGGCATTTGATCTTAAAGAAAAACCCTGATTTTGATCCCCGTAATTATGGATACACAAAAATGCTTCCACTGATCAGAAGCTTACATAAATTTGAAATTGATGAAAGACAATCGGGCAAAAATAATAATGTGCGGCATGTATATGTAAGGGTGAAATAATGCAACCGCCATCAAAACCCTTTTGGCTTTAACTTACATTACAAACTAAAGCATCTGAAAAATATTTATGATACCAAAATGCTTCGCTTTCCTCTGCATGATGTTTACATAAAGCCAGAAATAAGTCAAGACCAGCGCTAACACAATTCCTTTAATTTTACTGCTTTGCTTTGCAACTTATTTACGGCATTACCCGTCATACAAACCATACGTTTTGATCTGAATGAAATAAGTCGTTTAAACTTATATTTCTGAGAGCCTGTTTAAAAATAGAATTTTGAATCACCATGTAATCCGTTGGTGAGGACGTCAACTGTGGCGGCCGCTGTGGTCGGTGTCCCCACCGACCACTGTTAGCTATATAAGATATTCGCAGAATCATTTTTAAACAGGCTCTGAGAGATTAATTACATCATTATTTATTAAAGATAAAGAACACAGCAGTATATGAAACTCTATGTAAAAAATATGGCTTGCCTTAGTTGTAAAGTGGTTATAAAAGATGCCTTACAGGAACTTGATATACTGCCTGTAAAAGTAGAAATGGGCGAAATAGAAACAAAGGAAGATTTATCTGAGGATGAAAAAAAGATCCTGAACAGTAAAATTAGAAAAGCAGGCCTGGAATTGCTGGAAACCAAACAAGGTATCCTCATTGAGAAAATAAAAAAAACAGTGGTGGATTATGTTTACCACTCAGAAGAAAAAGAAAATATAAATTTTTCTGATTTACTCAGCAAAAAACTAAATTACAGTTATGGTTATTTAGCCAACTTTTTTTCAGAGGTAGAAGCCAACACCATTGAGCAATATGTTATATCAATGAAGATAGAGCGAATTAAAGAGATGATCATGTTTGAAGAATTTACGCTTACTGAGATCGCTTATAAATTACATTACAGCAGCGTAGCCCATTTATCGGCCCAGTTTAAAAAAGTAACAGGCTTAACACCATCGCACTTTAAATCGTTAAAAAAGAAAAGAAGAATTGCTATACAAAACCTTTGAGCATTGATCCATCATTCTTAAATGAGAAATAAATGATTTTAAATTCTGTGATTTCCACTGGGGTTGCGGACTGATTTTACAGTATTCTTTTCTTCCTGAAAAAATTTTTCTTCGTTTTCCCCGGCTTATAGATCAATTTTGCTTTTTGTACCAGCGTCATCATTTCCTTTTGCCAGTAATCATTCGGGTTCACCACTGTTTGCAATAAACGGATGAGCTCATCCCAGCCCGCATCTTTTACATAAACAGATCGCTTTAATAATAAACCAAACATGGCAACTGCAGAAGCAAAGCGATAAGTACTGTCCACCTGTTTCAGGTTGATATAATTATTCTCCACATGATATTGTTCAGTTATCTTTTCTTTCTGATCAGATGGCTGGTAACTCAACTCGGCTGTTGCAATTGTTTCGTCTTGTGGAATAACCATATCATTCAGCTCTACTTCAAATACAGCCGTTACAGTATGCCCCGTGCCAATTTCGCCGCCTTCCAGTGAACTGCTGCTGTCGGATAATGCATCGGACCGATTATCAAATCCAATCAGGCGATATTGCTTTACATACTTCGCTTGAAAGCTTACATTGAGATAGGTTTCATTGGCCACTGCATACAATGTTTGCATCAATTCTTTCACCAATACTTTTTCAGCTTCCATTACATTATCGAGATAAGCAAAATTGCCATTCCCTTTTTTCGCCAGTATTTCAAGTTTTGAATCTTTATAATTACCCATACCCACACCCAAACAGGTTAAATATATTCCTGTTTGTTGTTTTTGCATAATGAGCTGCATCAAAGCTTCTTCACTTACTTCGCCTACATTAAAATCTCCATCGGTTGCCAAAATAATGCGGTTATTGCCTCCTTTAATGAACTGACTTTGTGCCAGGTTATACGCCTGCCGTATAGCAGATTCGCCGGGCGTATCGCCACCTGCAGCCAATGAATCAATGACACTCATAATTTTTTCTTTGTTATTACCCGATGTTGGTTGCAACACAACTGCTACAGTACCGCCATACACAACCATCGAAATGGTATCAATTGTACGCAGGTTTTGTACCATCATGCGGAATGCTGTTTTCAGTAATGGTAAGCGGTTCGGCAGATCCATTGATCCGCTTACATCAACCAGAAAAACAAAATTGCTGGGTGGTAAATGATCATAGTTGATCTTCCTGGCATGCAATTGCAGAAACAATAATTTATTGGCAGTTGACCAGGGACAATCGGTTAACTGCGATTGTACATGGAATGTTTTACCGGGTGGTGGTTCTTTATATTGCTGGGGAAAATAATTCAGCATTTCTTCTATCCTTACTGCATAAGGCGGTACTGCTGAGTTCATATTGATGAAGCGGCGGATATTACTGTAGGATGCTTTATCAACATTCATGGCGAAACCTGTTGTAGGATACTGCTGTGTATGATTGAAAACATTCTCCGTTTGCTCCGAATACGTTTCACCGGAAATACCACGCCATTGGTTCCGGTCGATTTGTTTGTCTTTTGTAAATGAAAGAAGCTTTTTTTTCTGCATGCTGCCGCCCGATAGCGCCTTTAGAATAATATGGTTGAACTCTTTACTGTTGAGTACAATTTTTTTTTCTTCATAGCCATTCAACAGAAAACTAACGGTATCTGTTAGCCGTGAAGAAGGGATGCCGAAATTACCACTGGCTCCTGAATAATAAAATGAATTGGTTGAGTGTACATGAATACGAACATGTGCCAGTACAAAATCTTTTGCATCTTTTACATCGCCACGAAAATAAAATTGTGATTTCGCATTTGCAGCGAACAGGAGCAGGCACCATAAAACTATACACCGTTGGTTCATAAACAAGTTCCTGCTCCACCGGTTAGTAAATGGCAGAATCAGGCTGGGGTGTCGTCGGTCAACTGGTAGATCTCTTTCAGGTTGCGGCCAAGTCCATCATAGTCTAATCCATAACCCAATAAAAATTTATTGGGCACAGAAAACCCAAGATAGTCAATTGTAATAGGATACTCTGTTGCTTCAGGTTTATGTAATAGAGCAGCAATTTTTAAGGATGCAGGTTGCTGATTATGCAGTTGAGGTAAAAACTCATTCATTGTTTTACCTGTATCAATAATATCTTCCAATATCACCACATGCCTGTCAACAATATCTGTATCCAAACCGATGGCAGTGATCACCTGCCCCGAAGATTTTGTTCCTTTATAAGAAGCCAGTTTAATAAAACAGATTTCTGATTCGATACTGATATATTTAAACAGGTCAGATGCAAACATAAAAGACCCGTTGAGGATGGCAATGAACAGAGGTTTCTTGCCATTATAATCTTCATCAATTTGTTTGGCCAGTTCCTGCACCCTTGCCAATACAGTGGCTTCGGTCATGTAAGGAATAAAATATTTATCGTGCACTTTAATAACTGACATGCCTATTGTTTATTGATGATGAGTTCCATTCCTTCTTTCAAATCCGTTCCTGTAAGATGGTTCCATTGCTGAAGTTCGGTTAAAGACACTTCATATTTTTTAGAAATTGCGTACAGTGTTTCTTTTGGCTGCACAATATGAATCAATATTTCTGATACAACCACAGTATTCAGCTCAGTTGTTGTTTGCTGTATGCCTGCTGTATTTTTTTTATTGCTGAGTTTGGGTGCAGCCGGTGCCTGTGCCTGTAAGTATAATTGTTCACCGGCGGCAGGTTGCTGATTGGCAGTTAGAATATTAAGCTGCATCAATGCATCTAAACGGATGCCTTGTTGCTGAGCTATATCGTATAAGGATTCGCCTTCCGTAACATGATGAAATTGATTAGCTCCTGTTTTGCGTTTTCGTTGCAGATAAATGAGTTGATCATTTTCAAGCGCTTCTGTTTCCTTTAGATCGTTGAAATCAAACAACCATTTCAACTGCACATTATATTGCTGAGCAATACCCAGGAAGGGTGTGCCTTTGGTTACATACACTACTCTTGTTTCGTTGATTTTTAATTCACCCACCGGATACACAATGGCGGGTTTCTTCGGCTCTGTTTTTGGAGCTGTAACAACCTGGGCATCGGATTGATTTGTTACCGGCTGCTCTGTTTTAGCAACAATTGGTTCATCGGTTTTCTTTTTACCCATTGCAATCAATGAATAATCATTGAGGCGATAGGTTTCAATATACTTGATGAGTAAATCAGGATAGCGTGGATTCGTAGCATAGCCCGCTTTCTTTAATCCATGAGCCCATGCTTTATAATCAACCGGGTCAAGGGTAAACAGAAAATCGTAATGCTTTCTTGTACGCAGAAAGTTTGAATGATCAACATAAGATTCTTCAGCATTGGTATATTTTCTGAAGCATTCACCTGGAGCATCATCGTCATGACTTACCGAAGGACCTGTCCATGTTTCCTTGCATTTGATACCGAAATGATTGTTTGATTTTTTTACCAGCTTGCTGTTCCCGTTTTCGGTTTCTACAATTCCCTGTGCCAGTGTAATAGAGGCGGGAACACCCGTGCGAATCATTTCCTGGATGGCAATTTCTTTGTAGATATTGATATAATCTTCAATAGAAATTGTTTGGGCATTGACCGTTGCAGTAAGCATTAAACCAATCAATACAAAAACTGCTGTTCTTTTCATAGTATATTTATTTTTTTCGAATGAGAAACAATCCGTCTCTCAG